>DASSGQ010000389.1:0-15970 GCA_035693385.1 Mycobacterium sp. | reverse complement strand
GCGCGCCGACAGCAACGATGACGCATTCCTCGCGTCACTGCAGGCGGCAGGCATCACGTACCCCGACCCCGGCCGGGTCATCGCGGCCGGCAGATGGGTGTGCCAAGCGGTGGATCAGGGCACGCAGATGGTTGACATCGTCAAGACGGTGCAAGCCCAGAACTCTGGGCTGCACGGCGACAACGCGGCCAAGTTCACGGCCATCGCCGCCAACGTCTACTGCCCGACGGCGCTGACGACCAACGGCGGTAAGCCCGGCGGCGATTCATAGCGGATCCAGCGGAATGCACCCGCCCGGCGACTCACTCGTGACCGGGCTCCTCTTCGGTGGTGTCGGGCTCGGCAGCGGGTGGTGATTCACGTCGATGGTCGGGTGCGTGACCCAGTTCCAGCGGCCCCCGCCCGGGCTCGGTCGCCGTGGGCGTCGTGGCCGTTCGCCGCTTTTGCCAGCCGCCGAGGGACCGCAGATACCACTTCCACTCGTAGGTTTCCGACGTGCTCAACTGTTGCGTGAGCGCGGCGCTGCGCAGGTCGTGCCCGCGCCCCTCCACCCAGGAGGCGATCACCCAGAGCCGGTCGACGTCGTCTTCAGGAACCTCGAAGCTCCACGACAATTCCTCGTCGTCGCAGCCCATCGACGGACGTGTTGCAGGCTGGGCCGAGGATGTTTCGAATCGCTGGCCGTCGGCTTCCAGGTCGAGGGCGACCTCGTAGCGCACCACCGGCCCGACCATCCGCAGCCTCGTCTGGAATCGCGCGACATTCTTGCGGCGCGGCGCCAGGCGTTCGCTCACCAATAGGACGCCTTTGACGCCCGGCGTGCGGCGTCGTGCACCGAGCCGACTCCCCAGCGCGATGACCCCGAGCAGCGCGAGGATGCCGACAAAGACGTCGAGCACGATGAAGATGGCAGCCACCCGTATAACTTAGGGTCCTCGCCGACCGCGGGCGCGCGATCGGCGAGGAGCGCCGACCTGCTTGCCACGTTCGCGGGCAGCAATACGCTAGTGGCCATGCGCGTCGATCCGGGGCCGCTGACATGGGCCGCCTTAGTCCAGACCTGGCATCTGGACCTGGCCTCTGCTGCGGTGATCGTGTTGGTGGCCGGCGGATATGCGTGGTGCTATCGGCGCGCCCGAAGCGCCGAGCAACCCGTGCGACCCGCGCAGGCGGCCTGCTTCGGGGTGGGCATCGTGTTGTGGGTGCTGGCGACGGCGAGCGTGATCGGCGTTTATGCGTACGCCTTGTTCTGGATGCGTGCGCTGCAGGTGTTGATGCTGCTTTACGTCGTGCCGTTCTTCATCGCGGTCGGCAAGCCGGTCACCGTGGTGCGCGATGCGCTGGGTCCCGCGGGCCGTGAGCGCATCGACCGGTGGCTGGCGACCCCGTTCGCGCGGGTCCTTGCCCACCCGCTGACGACGTCTCTGGCGATGCTCGGCACGCCGTGGCTGCTCTACCTGACGCCGTGGTACACGGCGTCCCTGGAAAACGAATGGATCGGCGCACCCACGCGAATCCTCTTGGTAGCCATAGGGGTTAGCTATTTCTACGCCCGACTGCAGGCGGACCCGGTGCCCCGCAAGTACCCGCAGCTGATCTCGTTGCTGATCACCGTCGCCGAGGCCCTCGGTGACGGTGTGCTGGGGCTGGTGGTCTGGCAGGGCTCGTTGATCGGCGCGGGCTATTACTCCGAATTGCACCGGTCGTGGGGCCCCGACCAGCGGCTCGATCAGACCATCGGCGCCGGCGTCCTGTGGATTCTCGGCGACCTGGTCGGGTGGCCGTTCGTGTTGTTGCTGATGCGCGCCCTGTCCCGCGACGAGAAGGCGCACGCTGTCGCGGTCGACGCCGAGCTGGACTCGGCGGCAGTGACCCGGACCGAAACCGCCGCGCCATCGGGGCTGTGGTGGGAGAACGACCCGGAACTGCGCGAGCGATTCCGTCGACGCTGACTTCGCCATTCCCTAAAGTTGCGCGCCGATGTCCACGCCGACCGCCACGGCGCCAGCGGGTCCGGTATGTTGCGCGAGACGCCGGCAACCGCCGACCGGAATCGAAGGAGTCAATGGTGATGAAGGTATCGGTTGCGGCCGCCGGTTGGGTGACGAGCACTTTAGTGGTCGCGGTGGGGGTTGCCGGGTGTGGCGGCGACAAATCGTCAGGCCCCTCGTCGGCAACGTCGACAACTTCGACTGCGGCGTCGTCGTCCGCCGCGTCGTCGTCCGGGACACCGACACCGAGCAGCGGTGCGGCCCAGCCTTCCGATTACAGCGGTCTGCTGATCAAGCCCGCTGACATCGTGGTGCCCGGCGACACCTTCACTCTGATGCAGACGCTGCCGGTGCCCAACCCGGCGGGGGTTGAAGGCGTGTTCATGAATCAGGGCGGCACCCGCAAGGTCGACGACACCATTTACGTGTATCCCGACGCGGGTGCGGCGGCACAGGCGCTCGACCAGAGCGCCAAGGGCATTCAGGAGCTGAGCGTGAAGGCCCCGCCGACGCCGGCCGACGTGGGCACCGGTGGCCAGATGGCGGTGGGGCCGTCGCCGGACGGTGCCAAGGCCAAAGGGATCGTGATGTTCACCGAAGGCAAGGTCTTCACCGTCCTCGAGTTCGAGAGCCCGCAGAACGACCCCGTGCAACCCGATTTCGTGCTCGATCTCGGTCGCAAGCAGGATGCGGCCATCAAGAGCGCGCCGCCCGCATAGCTGTCGAGCCGATTTGGGCAGCGCGCGTCAGCTGAGCGAGACCGTGGAATCGTTTCCAGCACACAGTGATTCGTGAGAAGCGGCTCGCGCGGCCCAGCTGAAGCTGTGCATCTCGGGAATTCGCGGCGCCAGCGTCGAAGCGACGTTGCGACCGATTCGATCGGCCTCCGCAAGTGGGGTGTCGTGGGCGAGGAAGCCTTCCACTTCGACGCGCAGGGTCCGCCCGGTCCAGCGGGCCCGGGCATGGGCGTGCAGAACGCCGGGGACCGTGGTGGCGACCGCTTCGGCCGTCGTGATGATTTCGGGGTCGACTCCATCCAGTAGGCGGTGCGCGATGTCGGCGGTCACCTCCCAGCCGACGTGGCAGATGAATCCGGTGACGACGATTCCGGCAACCGCGTCGGCCCAACCCCAGCCGAGTGCCACGCCGATCAGGCCGAGCATCGCCCCGGCCGACGACAGCGCGTCCAGCCAGGAATGCTTGGCGTCTGCCACCATGGTCGCCGAGCGAATCCGCCGGCCCACGACCAGTTTGTAGCGGGCCACCAGCTGATTGCCCGCGATGCCGGCGGCCGCCGCCGCGATGCCCCAGCCCAGGTGGCCGGTTCCGCCATGGCGGAGCAGCTTCGTGACGCTTTCGAAGCCGGCGACCACTGCGCTGCCCCAAATCACCACGGCCACACCCACGCCGGCCAGGTCTTCTGCCCGTTCCTGTCCGTAGGGATAACGCTCGGTAGCGACCTTGCGGGATGCCCTGAATCCGATGAACACCAGGGCGCTGGTAGACACGTCCGACAAGTTGTGCAGTGCATCGCCGAGCAGCGCGACCGACCCGGAGATCAGCGCGATGGCCAGTTCGACGAGCCCGGTCAATGCCAATCCGACGGCGCTGACGGCGAGGGCGCGGTTGGCCTGGCGACGCTCGGCCGTATCGTCCGCCGCGGTGTCGAGGGGAAAACTCGCCGCGGGGTCGCGAACACCGTTGATCACATGCATACGTGTAAGCATGCCCGTCAAACCGTCGGGCCGCCGGGTTGCGCAGCCCACCCAGGCTATCTCGCCGTGACCGCCCCGGAATGCTACGGTCGCGCCGATGAAATTCGTGCTGGCAGGCTATGGAAGTCGCGGCGATGTCGAGCCCTGCGCGACCGTCGGTCGCGAGCTGCTGCGCCGGGGTCACAGCGTGTGCATGGCGGTATCGCCGGACATGACGGGCTTCGTCGAGTCGGCGGGCCTTACCGCGATCGCCTACGGACCCGACTCGCGGAAGCAGATGAAAACGGCCGCGGATTTCATTAGCACCGCGGCGAACCCGATCAGCGCGTTGCCCGCAGCGCTGCAGGATCTCACGGAGGTGTGGACCGCCAAGACCACCACTCTGACGTCACTGGCAGAAGAGGCCGACCTGCTGTTGGCGGGCATCAATGAGCAGTCGCTGGCCGCCACCGTCGCCGAGTATTGCCGCATCCCGCTGGCCGCGCTGCACTTTTTCCCGGCGTGCATTTTGCCCGCAGGGATCCACTCGGGCATGACGAATATCATCGCCGACGCACAGCGCAGTGCCCTCGGCTTGCCGGAGGCCACGGAATCCGCGGCGGCCTCGCTGGAGATCCAGGCCTACGACGAGCTGTGCCTGCCCGGCCCCGCGGCCGAATGGGTGGGAACGGACGGGCGGCGGCCCTTCGTCGGGGCGCTCACATTGGAGATGGCGACGGACGGCGACGACGAGGTGTTGTCCTGGATTGCCGGGGGAGCGCCGCCGATCTGCTTCGGGTGGGGCAGCACGCCGATCGCGTCGCCCGCTCACACGATCGCCATGATCGGCGCGGCGTGTGCGCGGTTGGGTGAGCGGGCGTTGATTTGCGGCGGCCCGAATGACCTTACTAACCTCCCGCGTTTCGACGACGTCAAGGTCGTGGTGGCGGTGAATCACGCGACGGTTCTTCCGGCGTGCCGGGCGGTCGTCCACCACGGGGGCGCGGGTACCACGGCCGCAGGCCTGCGGGCCGGAATCCCCGCGTTGATCCTCTGGCTCTGGCTGGATCAGCCGGTGTGGGCGGCCGGTCTGGAACGGCTGGGAGTCGGCTCCGGGCGCCCGTTCGCGGCCACCACCGAGGAATCACTGGTCGCGGACCTGGGCTGCATCCGCACCCCGGAGTACGTCGCTCGGGCCCGCGAGGTCGCCGCCGAGATGACCAAACCCGCCGAAAGCGTCGGGCGCGCCGCCGATCTCCTGGAAGACGCCGCCCGTCTCGGGCGCACGGACTGATCCGGCTCGGCGGCTCCGCCAGCGCTTAGTGTTTGAGCATGGACATCTCTTGTGCGTTCGCGACGTCGTCGGACACTCCGGCTCACGTGGAGTTGGCCGAAGCACTGGGCTACCGGCGGGCGTGGCTCTACGACTCTCCCGCGCTCTACCCGGACGTGTGGATGATCCTGACCCGGTGTGCGGAGCGCACGTCGCGCATCGGCCTCGGACCGGGTGTGCTCGTTCCCAGCCTGCGGCATCCCATGGTCAACGCCGCGGCGATCGCCCAGTTGGTGGACCAGGCGCCCGGGCGGGTGGTGGTGGCGATCGGCTCGGGACTTACCGGTCGGATGGCTCTGGGGCAGCGGCCGATGCCATGGCGGAAGGTCGCCGAGTACGTGCGCTGCGTGAAGGCTTTGCTGGCCGGCGAAACCGCGGAGTGGGAGGGCGCGAAGATCCGCATGCTCCACTTGCCCGGCTTCGGGGCGCAGCGACCGGTCGAGGTGCCGATACTTATCGGCGCCGGAGGCCCGAAGGGGTTGGCCGTTGCCGCCGAGCTGGGCGACGGCGTGTTCTCCGCCGGCATACCGCAGCCAGACGCCGCGAAGGTGGCCGACTGGCAGGCGCTGCTGTGTCTCGGCACGGTGCTCGACGAGGGCGAGGAAGTGATGTCGCCGCGTGCCGTCGATGCCGCGGGGCCCGGTGCGGTGGTCATTTACCACACCGTGTACGAGCACGGCGGCGCCGCCGCGGTCGACCACCTGCCGGGCGGACGAAGCTGGCGCGAGGCGATCGAGGCCTGCCCCGAAGACGAGCGGCATCTTGCCATCCATGCGGGGCATCTCGTGCAGGCCAATCCCCATGACGAGCCCCATGTTGCCGACCTGCTCCCGTTTGCCAGCTCGAGGGCGATGACCGGCACGGCCGAGCAGATCACAGAGAAGATCGCCGGATTCGCCGCGCAAGGAGTCACCGAGATCGTCTACCAACCCGCCGGATCCGACATCGAGCGGGAACTGCGCGTATTCGCGTCCGCCGCAGGTCTGGGTAACTCGTGAGCACGGAGTGATTTGTGAATACCGTGCGTTTCGAATCGGTCTTCGACGCAGTCATTGTGGGGGCCGGCTTCGGCGGCATCGGCGCTGCGATCCAGCTCAAGCGCCTCGGGTACGACGACTTCGTCATCCTCGACCGGGAGGCTGACCTGGGCGGCACCTGGCATGTGAACCGCTATCCGGGTGTGGCCGTTGATATCCCGTCGACCACCTATGCGTACTGGTTCGAGCCCAACCCGTACTGGTCACGGTTGTTCGCGCCGGGCGCCGAGCTCAAACGCTACGCCGAGCACGTCGCCGACAAGTACGACGTGCGCCGCCACATGCGGTTCAATCAGATCGTTCAAGGCGCCCGCTGGGTTGAGGACGCCCACGTGTGGCAGGTATCGCTGGCCGGCGGCCAAACCCTGACTACCCGCATACTGATCACCGCGACCGGCTTCCTGTCGCAACCGCGCATTCCGGACATCCCCGGGCTCGACAGCTTCGACGGCAAGATGATCCACACCGCCGCCTGGGACGACAGCTACCGCTTTGCGGGGCGCCGGGTCGGACTGATCGGGACCGGGGCGACCGCGGTGCAACTCATTCCTGAGCTGGCCAAACGGGTCGCCGATCTCACCGTCTACCAACGCACCCCGGTCCACACGGTGCCCAAGGTTGATTTCGCGATCCCTGCGGGGGTGCAACGGATGTTTGCCCGAATGCCTTTGGCGCAGCGCCTGTTCCGCTGGATCACCGACACCTTTTTCGAGCTGATTACGGTAACCGCGCTGCGCTATCGACAGTTCCGCCGGCTCGGCGTCGACGGCGGCGACCTGGCCGCGATCCACCGGTTCGTGTCGGTCCGCGATGCGGAGCTGCGCCGCCAATTGACACCGGACTACAACTTCGGTTGCAAGCGGCCCACCTGGTCTAACGATTACTACGGAGTGTTCACCAAACCGCACGTGCACCTGCAGACAAACCCGATCGAGCGGGTCGAGCCGGACGGTGTCGTCACCGCCGACGGCCGCAAGGACGTCATCGACACGCTCGTGCTGGCTACCGGTTTTGACCTTTGGGACGCCAATTTCCCGGCCATCGAGGTGATCGGCCGCCGTGGCCGTAACTTGGGAAAATGGTGGCGCGAGAGCAGGTTTCAGGCCTACCAGGGCGTGTCCGTGCCCTGGTTCCCCAATTTTTTGAACCTGGTCAGTCCATATGCTTTCTCCGGGCTCTCCTTCTTCAACACCATCGAGTATCAGATGCGACATATGGATCGGCTGCTCGGCGAGGTCAAGCGCAGGGGTGCAACAACTTTCGAGGTGACCGAAGAGGCCAATGCCCGATTTCTCGATCGGATGACACAGCTGCTGGTCGACTCCGTGTTTCGTTGGGGCGACTGTGCGACGTCGCGGTCGTATTACTTCAACCGCAGTGGTGAAGCAACGCTGTTGCGGCCGACGTTGACACGAAATGCGGTGCGCGAAGCGTCGACCTTCCCGCTGCACGACTACACGATCGCGTAGGTGCCGACAGGCTCGTCGCGCCGGCACACCCGCAATTGGCCGGCGCCGGACGTGCCCGTTGTTGATGCGCCCCAGTGACATGCGTCACCACCACGCGAGATTGGGCAGCCCTGGCATCGCTCAGGCGTTGTAGCACGTAGTTGCGCATCAGATGCGCCGACTTCGATTTCGAGCGAGGCAGATATGCGGCACAACACGATCAGCGGGCACTATGGAGCACACCACACAGTGGCGCCCTTGTTCTGGGTCGTCGCGGGCATCATCGTGGTGGTGGCTTTCGGCGACGCTTTGGCTGTGTTGGCGATCGTGGCCGCGATTGCGGCCACCGCGTGGTTGCTCTACCAGGAATTCAGGCTCGAGCGCCGCGCGGTCACCGGAAACGACACGACCACCGCGTACGTGACAAATCTTCGCCCGGCACTTACCGGTCGACGCGATCTGACGAAGACCTCGGCGCACGCGTCCTGGCGCGGCCGCAGCGCCGCATAGGCCGGTAGCGCCTGGCTTTAGGCACGCGCCGCTAATCAGGCCTGTCGTCGTTCCTCCATTCACCGCGTGAACGCATATCGTCTTGAGCCGCTTGGCATTGTGCGGCCAGCTGCTGATAGGCGGTCGCGGTGCCGGAATTGCTGAACTCTTCGCCCAGCCCGGCGGTGAGCAGCCGGATCAACTCCATCACGAACTGCAGGGGCCGTCCGCTGTTCAGCGCTTCCTCGATCGCTTCGATCACGTCGTCGAACTGCATGCCGCTCGTGGTGGCCGCAGCAAGTGCGAGTGTCACGGCCGCGCGTTTGGTGTCGTCGGGCCAGATCGAATCGTTGTGCGGCGGTATCATCTCCAATTTCCTTTCGGCGCCGCCAAAGATGGTGGGCCGGGCTTAGTTTGGGCCGGGCGCGGCACGTCGTTCGACAACTCGCGGGCTACCCGCCACGCGCCTGACACTAGACCGTCGCGGATGCGCGGAGGGCAATTCCCCCAAATCCGCCGCCGACACTTCAGCCTCTTACCGCCCAGTGAAATCGGTCACGATCGCGCCTCATTGGGCAGCCCTCCGGTCGCTCAGGTGTTTCACAAGTTAACGGCTATCGCGTCACGCGGTGGGTCAGGCACAGAGCGAGGCAAGAGATGCGGCATATCTTTATCGACAGTCGCCGGAGCGTTGATCGTCGCCGCCTTTTGCGGGACCGCCGGCGCCCCACAACGAAGCTTTGTGCCCCCCACAACATCGAGTCCTCTACTGAACGCCGCTGGGGCGGTGAACCATTCGAAGGTATGAACCGTCTCACCAATCAGAATTCGAAGCTATCGGTGTCGGAGGGGAGTCACTAATGGCTGAAATGATATGGACGTTGCTCTCTATCTTCGTCATCGGTCCGCTCGGCGCGCTTGCCTTTGACCGACCGCTCTTCGGTAACTGGATCTGGCACATCGACCTCGAGAATGTGAGGGACGGTAGGTGAGCCTTCCGGCACGGGCATCGCTGTTGGGCGGCCCTAGCTTGCGGCCGCGCTCCGCGTCTCGTCGTCAGTGAGCCAGGTCATCGGCATCCGGCGCGCGGACAGCAATGACTCCATGGCGTCGCCCGCCACGGGGCGCGAGAACAGGAAACCCTGCGCGCGGTGACATCCGTGTTCTATCAAAGTCTGTACGGCAGCCGGCGTCTCGACGCCTTCGGCGACCAGTTGCAGACCAAAGGCCTCGGCGAGCCCGATGATGGCGCGAACGATGGCCAGATCGCTGGTGTTGTTGCCCAAGTCGCGGACGAACCCGGTGTCGATCTTGAGCATGTCGACCGGAAGGGACTTCAGGTGCGATAGGACCGCATAGCCGGTGCCGAAGTCGTCGATGGCAATCTGGACCCCGACGTCCTTGAGCTCCGACAGCGTTTTGCGAGTGGTTTCGATGTCGTGCACAACGGCCCGCTCGGTGATTTCGAGGCATACCGATCCAGCGTCGATGCCGAACTCGTCAATGGTGTCGGCAACACTACGAACGAAGCCGCGGGTGATCAGTTGGACGGGCGACACGTTGATGCGCATTACCGCGCCTTGCCCCACCCCGTTGGATCGCCACCGGCTCAATTCGGCGCAGGCACTTCGCATCACCCATCGGCCTAACCCAGCGGCGAGGTTGGTCGATTCGGCAACACCGATGAACGAATCCGGCAGCAGCAGCCCGCGCGTCGGGTGCTGCCAACGGACGAGCGCCTCGGCCCCTAGGATCACGCGGGTCAGCAGGTCGACTTCGGGTAGGTAATGCAGCAGCAGAGCGTCGTTGTCGATGCCCGCTTGCAGATGGAGTTCGATGTCGTTGCGGAAGACGACGTTGCGGGAGATGTCAGTGGTGCACACGGCGACCTGGTTGCCGCCCGCGCGCTTGGCCGTCAGGGCAGCCTCGTCGGCACGCCGGAGTACGTCCGCGGCACTGTCGCGGCCCGGCCTGCCCACCCCCACCCCAATGCTGACGGAGGGTGTGATCACATCGTCACCGATCTTCAGGAGACCGCGCAACGTCGTCTGAAGCCGGTGCGCGAGTGATTCCGCGGTTCCGGTTAGCATCGCCCGGTCCGGGAAAACCAGGAACTCGTCCCCGCCGATCCGACCGATTGTGCCCAGCTCCCGCATGCTCGCCTCAAGTCGTTCGGCGAATACCCGGAGGAAAAAATCGCCTGCGGCGTGGCCGAAGTAATCATTAATCGACTTCAGTCGGTCGAGGTCGAGATACAAGACCGCGACGGGTCCGGGGCGTCCCGCCGCGAGTCTTTCGGAAAGCAGCGCAACAACCGATCGACGATTGTGCAGACCGGTCAAATCGTCGTGATCAGCCAGGTAGTAAAGCCTTTCTTCGGCGGCAATGCGGACCTGGAGCTGTGCAAATAAAGTGGCGACCGCCCCGAGTGTGCGCACCTCTTGCTGCTTCCACTTCCTGCCACGCAAGTTAACGAAGCCAAGCACACCGGTCGTCTCCCCTTTTGAAACCAGCGGTGCGGCGGCGAGCGAGGGCGTGGCGATGCGGCGCCTTCCCGTGATCTGGCGCCGCAAAGCCCTGTAGGCATAGTTTGTCGAGGCCAGCGGTCTAATCACCAGCGGTTCTGGGGGCTGAATCACCAGCGGTTCTTTGCCATGGGCGCACGGCTCGAAGACGTCGTCAGCGCTGGTGAAGTCCACAATTGGCAGGAGATCCGTGTGGGGACGGTTGGGTCGCGGTGGCCATTCCGCGATCAACCTCGAGGCCCCGATGGTTTGGTCGTTGTGGCGCAAGTAGCCGCTGTCCGCGTCGAACTTGTCGACGAGCCTCGCCAATACCTGTTCGCACACACTGTTCGCAGTGGAGGCATTTGCCTCCATCAGTTGACCGGCAACGGAGGTGACAAACCCTAGGTCGCGCGGCACGGTGACTCGATTGCAGCGGTGCGGACGATCGCAACCGATTCGAGCGCATCATCACAGAATTCGGCCCATGCCGGCCCGGTCTTGCGCTGCGTCTCGGTCATCGTTGGGCTCCTCGAACATTCAGGTGGTTGCCGTTGTTCGAATGACGCGGAGACCAACCCTTTTGCGCGGGTGGCGAACGCGAGTTTCAGCGCTGGGACCTTCGCCACGCCGGCAGGAGTGACTATAGTCCCATCACCGCGCGATCGCTTGGCCCCTCGGCGAGCGCCGGTTGTGAAACTCAAGTTCGGCAACAATATTCGAGAAACTGAAGACATTTGTTCTAAGACGATCCAGGTGAGCCCTCAGGGCGAGCACTGCCACCGTAGCGCGAACGGTGACGGTCGCAGCAACAGCTGCGACGTGCCCTATTCGGACCGATCAGGCTCCAAAAATGCGACCAGCCGCGGTATTGCGGTGGTGGGGTAAATGATTTGTGACGGAAATCGTCAAAGCCCTCGCCAAGTGGATCGTTGGTTGGCTCTGGCGATGGATGCGGCCCGACGCCTCACGCGCGGCACTTAGTCGCGACGGCGACGACCTCGCGGATGCTGTTTGACAGCCGAGAAACCCTGTCTCCGCCGGCAAAAGACACGGCGGTTGGTCGTGCTTGGGGGAGCCCGGGCGCGGGTGGATCGGTTGCAACCTGTCGACGGACAGGTCATAAACCGTGCTTTACCTGCGCAAACTTTGGTGCGCGATACTGGGATTGAACCAGTGACCTCTTCCGTGTCAGGGAAGCGCTCTCCCGCTGAGCTAATCGCGCTGGGAGTTCGAACTTGGAGGTGGAGACGGGAATCGAACCCGTGTGCACGGCTTTGCAGGCCGTTGCCTCACCACTCGGCCACTCCACCGCTGGGATTGATGCCACTTGCACCTTCGAGCGGATGACGGGATTCGAACCCGCGACCCTCACCTTGGCAAGGTGATGCGCTACCAACTGCGCTACATCCGCGCGCAACGGACGAGATCGTCGCCCGGTGCGAAGGACGACGATAGTCCACCCGAGCGGGCCCACACAAATCTCTTGGTAAGTTGCAAACCTAGGCTAGCAAGCACTCGCGACGCACGCGGCGCGTCCTGCGACGTCCGGGCCATGCTAGTCTTCGACGTCGTTCGCCCCTCGGCGCCGGTCCCGTGGCTCAGTGGAAGAGCGTCCGCTTCACACGCGGAAGGTCGCTGGTTCGATCCCAGCCGGGACCACCCCCATCAGTCCAGTCATACGCTTTTCGACGCCCGAACGTCGATCCATCGCCACAAGCGCCTGACGCTGTCCGCCGTCCAGCCGGCGCTTTCCGATAGTGGCCGACGCCGTCGAACGCATCCGCCACACGATCCAGGCGACAGCCGCGCCGCGTCAAGCTGCCGGAGGCGGCCGTATCCCGGTGCTGCGAAGGTCGAATTCCGTCAGGGCCGTGCTCGAATCACAGATGCGCGCCGCACCTGCCCGCCCGACCAGTGCCCAGCTTTCGGCACGTCGGGTCGCGCGTAACCCCCGGCCCTATTCAATTGCGGGCACGCAGCGGGCGGGTCTATCGAAATTGTTGTTGGAGGACCACGGTGAGAGAGCCTCGAAGGGGAATCGACCCGCTCGCGAAGGTGTGGCGCCGGCGCCACAACCACGCTGTGACGCTGCCATGACGACGACACGCCTCGCTACGGGGATCGGTTTGCCCGCATCCGCGCGCCCGGTAGGTCGGCCCTCCCAACTCCGCGATGCGGCGCCGACAAGCCGCGTCATGGTGGTGGCGGTCATGGTCTCGATGGTCGCATTCCTGGACAGCACCGTGGTGAACCTGGCGCTGCCGGCCACCGAACGCGACCTCGGCGGCGGCATGTGCTTGCAGCAGTGGGTCGTTGACGGTTACCTGCTGGCTCTCGCGGCCACGATTTTGCCGGGCGGTTCTGTCTCCGATCAGTTCGGCCGAGTGTCGGTCATGCGTCTCGGGCTGGTGGCCTTCGGGGTCGGCTCGGCGTTGGCGGCCACCGCCGCTTCGCCGGCGATGCTGATCGCCGGGCGCCTCATCCAGGGTTTCGGGGCGGCGTTTTTGGTACCCGGCTCGCTGGCGCTGATCAACTCCGTGTTCGACCCCGCGCACCGAACTGCCGCAATCGGGTCCTGGACCGCGTGGACGGGCACAGCCTTCGCTGTGGGTCCGCTGCTGGGCGGGCTGGCCGTGGACCTATTGAGCTGGCGTTGGATCTACGCCTTGTCGGCGGTGCCGATGGTCATCGGCTTCGCCTTGACGTTTTGGCTTCCCCCGGTACCTGGGCCGGCTCGACGCGCGCGGGTCGACATCCCTGGTGCGGCGTTGTCCGCGGCGGGACTCGGCGCCACGGTGTACGCACTCATCGAATCGGGGAAGCGCGGATGGGCCGCCCCTCTCGTCGCGCCGTCGCTGGTCGTCGGGATCACAGCATTGCTGGCGTTCGTGGTCTGGGAGCGCCGCGCCCCGCACCCCTTGGTGCCGCCGCAGCTGTTCAGGGTCCGCAACTTCGCCGGCGCCAATCTGACCACGTCATTCGTCTACGGCGCCCTGACGATGAGCTCGCTTGCCATCTCCCTGTACACACAGGAAGTCGCCGGCTACTGTGCGACCGTCGCGGGTCTGGTCACCTTGCCCAGCCCCGTCATATCGTTTCTGTTCGCCAAGCGCGTCGGCCACTTGGCTGCGCGGATCGGACCACGAAATTTCCTGATGGCGGGTCCGGCGCTGGCCGGATTTGGGCTGCTACTCATCCGCCCCTCCGCGCACGCATTCGACATCGTGACAGACCTGCTGCCGGGGATGATCGTGCTCGCCATTGGCATGGTCGTCACCAACACGCCGCTGACCGCGGTGAGCCTGTCGTCCGTCGATGCCGCGCACAGCGGGATCGCGGCCGCGATGCAAAACGCGGTGGGGCGGACGTCTGCGCTCACCTCCGTGGCGTCCATAGGACTGATCGCCGCCGGCACTCTCACCGATGCCAGCTTCACGCGGCTGCTGCAAGTTGCCGCGGTCTTGTTCTTCATCGGCGCCGTGATCAGCCGCGTCACCGTCACCAACCCGGCCCGGCCCACCGCGCCGACGGATGCCCGTGCTACTCCGGCAGTGGCGGACGGTGTGGCCGGCAGGGCGGCGTAGCGGCCCGGGCGCTCCGCTAGCCGTTCTTCACCCGCAGTGGTTTGAAAACAATCTTGTTGCGAGACAACAGATTTCAGAAACGCGCGGTTTCGCGAAATGCGTTGTATTTCAACGCCGGGACCTCACGATATGTCTTCACCACAGACGTATCGGTTAACGAAGTCCAGGCCCTCATCGGTGACCTCGTACGTGTAATGGGTTGCTTCACCCCGCTGGATCCCTACCGGCGCTAGTTCAACTCGTCTCAAAAGCCCGTCGTTGACCGCGTGGAAGAGAGGGATCTCGAAACCCGCCTCGACAGTGAAGGATCTCTGGTCGGTCTCGGCAATCTGGTCGAACACCCGGCGCTCGAAATCAGAGTAGCGGCTGTTCAAGATCGCGAGATTGCGCTTATACATGCGCATTGACTGCGCGTCGATTTCTTTCTTTTGACATTTCGGGCATAACGCAATGAGGTTCTCGAACGAGTCGTCATGGCCCTCTGACGGGGGCACGATGTGGGCTATCTCGGTCGTTGGGTGCCGACAGGTGGGGATGGCGCATCTATGGCCGGCCTCGACCAACGCCGTTTTTTTCCGGGCTCTCAGCACGCCTTCGAACCCACCACGGCCGAGACTCCGCCGGGCCGGCGCCGGCGCCGGCGCGGCTGTCAGATCCGCCCTCCACGTTTTCGCGAAGCGATGGATCATCCAGGCGACAAAGCACACTCCTATCACCAACACCCCGTAGTGCAGCCCCATGCTCCACCAGGGACGGCCGGAGTCCTCCAGAGCGGCCACGGTCGGAATCGTCATCGTGGGCGGGGGACCTGGCAGCGTGGCCTGCGCCCATGGAGCGGCCTGTGCGACAGCGGGTGTGGTGGCTAGCACCGAGACCGGCGCGAACGCTATGGCGGCTGCAGCCGCCGCGATAACCTTGCCGGTTCTGCCCTGGCCGATCAGCGTCGGCAGCCGGTGACGCTCGAACGCCATCTTGCCCTTTGGCCTTTCCCACGCCCTGCCTGGTCGGACATGCTAGCGACCCACTAGCTCAAAATACTCCAACCGGGGCGACGGTGGACGGCAGCGGCACCAGGTGCGGCACCGACACGTCCCGCCGATCAGGCGTAGGCGTGGTCTACGGCAGCAGAGGTGGCCGCCAGGGCGGCATCCCGGGATCGAGCAGCCACAACCGCGTCACGGTTCAGCCGCGACATGCGCAGCGCGATGGCGATCAGCATGATCGCGACGGGCAGCTCGACGAGCGTCGCAGTCAGCGCGGATGCCCACAGGTCGTGGGGGCCGGCCGTCATCACGTCGAACCACGCATCGCAGATCAGCAACACACCGGTCGTGAACGCGGTCGGCGGCACCAACTGCCGACGAACGAAAACGAGCACCGCGGTGATGGCCATGAATGCGGCAAGCAAGACATCGAATCCCAGCGCTACGTCGTTCGCCGGCAGGGTGATCGTCAAGAAGGCGATCCCCGCGACCAGCGCGATCGTCCCGCCTGCCATCGGCGTCAAGCGCAGTCGCCGCTCGTCGAGCGGCCTTTCCAACCGATGTGTGGATTCATCAGCAGGCGATGTTGCGGTGTACATGGTGGCTCCGGTCCTTGCGAGATTGTAAACGGTTACGTTCACTATTTAGAAGAGAGTACCCTGCTCAGCGAAGGAACGCTAGCGGCTACTAAGGGATACTTCTCACATCAGCGGCAACGACCCCGGCTGATACCTGCGGGTGGTCTCCCGCAGCGCCAAGACCGATCTACTGATCGTTCACACCACCGACTGAGGCAATCGGAAAGAATCGTCCGGCGTGGGACCGCAACCTTTAGTGCTGCGGTACTGGGCGGGCGCGCACCAGTGTTGGCCACCAGAACCACGGCCCGAGGATTCTGAGGATG
>DASSGQ010000388.1:0-8461 GCA_035693385.1 Mycobacterium sp. | reverse complement strand
CGCGATTTCGCCGGCGGATTTCCCGCCCTCAGCTCACACTGGACGCGGTGGAGACCAGCGACTCGGACGCCGCCAGCAGCGCGCAGGTCGCCAACCCGTCGACCGCATCACGCAGGCTCGGTAGCGACGGGAACGTGGGCGCAATCCTGATGTTCTTGTCGTCCGGATCCTTGCGGTAGGGGAACGACGCGCCCGCCTCGGTCACCGCGATACCGGCGTCCTTGGCCAGGGCGACAGTCCGCCGGGCGGTGCCGGGCAGCACGTCGAGGCTGATGAAATAGCCGCCCTTGGGCTCGGTCCAGGAGGCGATCTTGGAATCGCTCAGCCGCTGATCCAGGATCTCGGCCGCGAGCGCGAATTTCGGGGCCAGTATCTGCTGCTGCCGCAGCATCTGCAGGCGTACCCCGTCGGCATCGCCGAAGAAGCGCAAATGCCGCAGTTGGTTGACCTTGTCCGGGCCGATCGACTTCTTCCCCGCGTATTGCAGATACCAGGCGATGTTGCCCAGCGATCCGCCCAGAAAGCTGACACCGGAGCCGGCGAAGGTGATCTTGGAAGTGGACGCCAAAACGTATGGCCGGTTCGGGTTGCCGGCTTGGGCCGCCAGCCCAAGCACGTCGACCTGGCGGACGAAGTCGTGTGTCAGCGTGTGCACCGCGTACGCGTTGTCCCAGAACAGCCGGAAATCGGGCGCCGCCGTCCGCATCTGGACGAGCCGCCGCACCGTTTCCCAGGAGTAGGTGACCCCGGTGGGGTTGCCGAACACCGGCACCGACCACATCCCTTTGATTGCGGGGTCGACGGCGACCAGCTCTTCGATCAGGTCGACGTCAGGACCGTCCTGCAGCATGGGGATCGGGATCATCTCGACGCCCATGGTCTCGGTGATGGCAAAGTGCCGGTCGTAGCCGGGGACGGGGCAGAGAAACTTGACGCTCGGCTCGTCCTTCCAGGGCCGCCGCGAATCCACGCCGCCGTACAGCATCGAGAAGACGACCAGGTCGTGCATCATCTCCAGGCTGGAGTTGTTCCCCGCGATCAAGTTCGGCACCGGGATGCCGAGCAATTCCCCGAAAATGGCCCGAAGCTCGGGCAGGCCGTGCAGGCCGCCGTAGTTGCGGGTGTCGGTGCCCTCGCCGTCGCGGTAGTCGTCTCCGGGCAGGCTCAACAGCTGGTTCGACAGGTCGAGCTGCGCGGCCGACGGTTTGCCCCGGGTCAAATCCAAGGCCAGCTTCTTGGCCTGAAGCTCCGCGTAATTCTGCTGGTTGCGGGTGTGCGCCGCGGCCAGCTCAACAGGGCTGAGGGAATCGAACGACACCATGGGCCCTTTCGCTGTCGATCGCTGGGAGTTCCGGGGCCGGCAGGGCCCCGAACCTAGTGGTGATCGCAAGCGCGGCGGAGCCGGGCGCAGCGGGTCGCCACTCATCGAGCCTAGTGGTGATCGCAAGCGCGGCGGAGCCGGGCGCAGCGGGTCGCCACTCATCAAGCCTAGGGGACCCCGCGCACCCGACAGAGCCCATTGACCCTTGCTGCCTTCCGGCCCTGGGGGAGTTCACAGGATAGACGCCGCGCGGGGTCCATCGCGAGTGTAGTACCTGGCCCATGGCAACCCGCGTGCAACCGGCAGCAGTCGTCTTGGCAACCCAACCCACTCGGCTACCATGGCGGCGGAGGATTCGCCTAGTGGCCTATGGCGCTCGCCTGGAACGCGGGTTGGGTTAACAGCCCTCGCGGGTTCAAATCCCGCATCCTCCGCCAACGAACGCACTCGGTTCAAGACGCGGCCGAGCAGGGGCGTTGCTTGGAATCGGTTAAACCGGCCTTTAGGCTGGCTTACCACCAACAAGGCTCAGGACCAGCATGAGGAGGCGTATGGGGCGCAAGGTCGCCATACCTTGGCACGCGTCGTTTTCGGTCGCTGCCGGCGTCCTCTACTTCTTTTTCGTGCTGCCCCGCTGGCCCGAGCTGATGGGCGATACCACCCATTCCCTGGGGACCGCGCTTCGGATCGTGACGGGCGTACTGATCGGCTTGGCAGCGCTGCCCGTCGTGTTCACCCAGATGCGGACCCGAAAGCCGGAGTTAGGAACGCCGCAGCTGGCGCTCACCATCAGGGTCTGGTCGATCATCGGCCAGGCGCTGGCCGGCGCGCTGATCATCAGCACCGCGGTCAGCGAGATTTGGCTCAGCCTGGATGTCGCCGGCCAGTGGTTGTTCGGGATCTACGGCGCGGCGGCCGCGATCGGCCTCCTCGGGATCTTCGCGTTTTATCTGTCGTTCGTCGCCGAGTTGCCGCCGCCACCGCCGAAACCAATCAAGCCGAAGAAAGCCAAGCAGCCTAAGAAGCGAGGCCTCCGCCGCAAGCAGGCCGACGAGGCCGACGAGACCGAAGACATCGACGAGACCGAAGAGGCCGACGAAGCCGACGAGACTGAGGCCGAAGAGCCGGTCAAGGTGGCCGCCGAGCCCGAGGCGGAGCCCGAAGCCGCCACCGTTGAGGCGCCGAAAGCCGAGCACACCGAAGAAACCGAAGCCGACGAAGAAACCGAAGACACCGAAGACACACGCGGTGGCCTGCGCAACCGTCGGCCGACCGGGAAAGGGTCGCATCGGCTTCGGCGCAGCCGCCCCGCGGCGGGTTCGCGCTCGACGAACAACTAGCCGTCGCGGCGGCGAAGACCCTCGAGGAATGCCGCGATGCCCCGCCGCGTCTCGTCGGCGGCCCACAACCGGCGGCCCTCGGCGTCGACGCTGTCACCCTCGCGCATCCGTGCCAGTGCGGGGGCTCGCAGCTGGGCTTTCGTATGGCGATAGGCGTCGACCGGGATGCCGTCAAGGTCCGCGGCCTCCGCTACCGCCGCCCCGATGAGATCGTCGGTGACGACACGGTGGACAAGCCCGTTGGCGGTAGCCTCGGCCCCCTGGTAGACCCGGCCACCGAGTAGCACGTCCTCGGCGTGGTCTCCGCACGCGTAGCGCATGATCTCGAGCGCGGCGACCGGAAACGGCACCCCAACGCGGACCTCGGACGCCCCGATCCGCGCCTGTGGGCTCATCAGCCGGCGGTCGCAGGCGCACGCCAGCACACAGCCGCCGGCGATGGCGGCGCCGTTGATCGCGGCCACCGTCGGCCCCGGATAACCGAACAGCGCCCCGATCGCCTCGGAGATCGCCGGGACCAGCCGATCGGTGTAGCCGGCAGGGCCATCCACCACGCGGTTGAGATCGACTCCCGCGCTGAATACCCGGCCGGCACCGGTGACGACGAGTGCGGGGGCACCGGAGTCCCGCAGGCCGCGAAGCGCGCCGGCCAGCTCTTGCAGCAACTCGACGTCGAGGGCGTTGACGGCCCCGGAGGAAAGGGTTAACACCCGCACCGCGCCCGCGGCCTGGAGATCGATCACGATGCCGCCGGTCGTCAGCTCGACGGCACGATAACGACCGGGATATCGGTGTTCTCGTCGGTGTGAAAGCTCGCGCACACCCGGTGGTAGCCGTCGGCGATCTGCAGCGGAACACCCTTGGTGAAATCGCCGCGCACCAGCAGGATGGGCGACAACGGTTGGCCCTTCTTGATCTTGGCCAGGTCCGAGGCGACGTGGGCATTGTCCTCGGGCAACAGGAACAGGCGCGCGGCCCGGAGAATGTCCTTGGCCTTCTTGTGGGTGACGGTTGCGGCTTTCAACTTTGCCGTCACCCTATCGACGGTATCCGCATCCGCGAGCAGAGCGAGATAGTCGGCTGCCGCCGGAAAGTCATGTGCCTCAGGCTCTTCCAGCCACTTAACGCTGGCCATCGGGCGTCTCCCTTCGTTGGGCCGTGTCGACGCAGCCTACCGCCTGAACCAGGAAATTGGGATCGGTAGCGCCGCGGGCGTTCTGTACTTGCGTGCATCGCGACGCCAATGGGGCGCCGCATGAAGGAAGGAAATGCAGTGAAACGTCTTCTCGCGGGAGCGATCGGGACCCTTGGCTGTGCGTCAGCGCTGGTGGCCTGCTCGACAGGTGGACACACGGCCAGCCCCGCATCGAGCACGGCGCCCAGCGTCGCCAGCGGCAGCGGCGCGCAAGTCAAGGTGGGCGGTTCCGACCTGCCGGGCCTGAACCCCGCCTCGGTGACCTGCGTCAGGACGGGCGGCAAGATCGACATCGGCAGCGGATCCACCGGTGGCGCGCAGCAGGCGCTGGCCGTGGTGATGACCGACGCCAATCCCCCGACGGTCGATTCCCTGGCGCTGGTCGTCGACGGGAACGCGCTGTCGGTGAGCAACATGGGCGCGAAGGTCGGCTCCGCCAACGTGGCGGTGGACGGTAAGACCTACACCATCACCGGTCAGGCGCAGGGTGCCGACATGAAGAACCCGATGGCCGGAATGGTCACCAAAGACTTCAACATCAAGGTGACGTGCGGTTGATCGATCGGACTCCGGGCGGCGGACGTGCCCTCACTCACGCGTCCGCCGCTCCGGGCCCTCGCCGTGTCCACGACGGCGGACTTATGATGCAGCCGTGTCGATCCCCGGCGAATTGCAGAACGCCCGCAGGTTGGCGTTTGCCGCCGACGAAATGCGGGCCCGGGATCTGCTGCTGTCCCTGATTCCGCAGATCGAGCGGGAAGACCGAGACGATCTCATGCTGGAGGTTCTTGCGCAGCTTGGTGAGATCTACCTTGCGCGCGGCGCGAATGACGGAGTGCGCGAGGCGATCCGGCGCATCCGGGATTGCCTGGCCAGCTATTCCGCGATCGCCGCCGGCACGATGCCGCACACCGCCGAACAGGTGCGCATGTCCGACGTCGAGATGGCGCACATGATCTGTCGCTACTCGCGACGGGCACAGTTTCTGCAGGCGGGACTGGCCGCCGCGCAAGGCGACCACGAAGCCGCCGCTGCGGCGCTGACGATGTTGTGCGACAACGAATCCGGGCAAGACTTCGCCGATCTCATCGACGAGCACGCATACCTGCGCACCTACGGCCAAATCTTGTGCGCGACCGCGCTGTGCGACGACGACCTGTACGTGCCATCGGTCTCGTTGTGGGAGCAAGCGCTGTACGGCATAGACCGCGTCCGGAACGAAAGCGAGTTCGCCGACCATCTCCTGATATCCGCGGCCACCGCATACGGCCGGTTCTGCGTCGAGACCGGCCGATTGCCGGAAGCCGAACCATGGTTGCGTCGCGCGGAGGCCCGGGCACGGGCGAAGGGATGGGAATTGGCCACCGCGAGGACACAATTGGAGCGAGCCGCGGCGCGCTGGTCGGTGGGCGACCACGTGGCCACCGAGCAGCTCGTCTCGGCCGCCTACCCCGTCATCGCTCGGCACGCCCGGGCGCACGACGTGTCCCGCTGCTGGCTGTATCTCGGCCTCACCCGATTGGCGGTCGGAGCATTGGAGGCCGCCGACCAGTGCTGGGAGCATGCCGAGCGCCACTGGCGAGAATTGGGAAAGCCGCTCCACACCCATCGAATTCTGCTGCAGCGCAGCTGGATAGAGATATTTCGAGGCCGGTTCGCGGCCGCGGTGGAGCTGATCGCCCAAGCCAGGGAATTCCTCGATTCGTCGCCGCGCAGCAGCTGGCTGCAGTACGCGCGCCTCGACAGCCACCTGGGGAACGTGTGGCGGGCCGACGCCCTGACGGACCTTGGTTTCGACGCCGCGGGTGAGGCTTCGGACACGTGGCGGGAAGCCGAGGCCCGGTACGCCAAGGCGCTCGGCGTCACCCACGCTGAGGTCGGTAGCCCGCAATACCTGCGCGCCATGACGAAGCTCGAACAGGCCGCCGAACTCAAGGTGCCGGCCGCGCTCGCGGTCGACTCGGTGCGGTATTCGATCGCCGACGCCGATGCGCGATCACGCTGGGCAACATGGGTTTCGGCGCCCATGCTGGCTGGTGCCTTCGCCGTCGCCTGGGAGTGGGACAACACCGAGTTGCTCAGTGAGCTGGTCGAGTATCACAGCGCGCGAGGAACTTTCAGCACCGAACCACACGCCCGAAACCACCGGCCAGAAATCGGCGAATGGACATCCACGGCCACGTCGCCGGTTCTTCTCGACACCGGCGATGGCCCCGCCACGGCGCTCGCCGCGGCCGGGCCATCGCCACATCGCGGAGTGTCGCTGACCCGGCTCGGCCCCTTGCCGCCATTGCAGATGCAGCCGGCTGCGCCGCCGATCCTGAGTCACTATCGCGCGCTGGCGTTGCAGCGATACGGCCGCGAGGTCACGGCCGGCGAACCAGCCTGGTCGACCTGGCCATGACCGAGACGGACCGGCTGACCCTGGTCCTGCGATTCGCCGACGTGGGCGTCGCCACCTACGCCAGCTTGCGGGTGGTGGGGCAGCCGTCGAGAACCGTCACTTGGGTTGTCGAACAACCGATTCTGCTCGCGGCGCTGCAGGAGCTCGCGGACGCGTTGCCCGATCCGCACGGGTCCGAGAGCGGGCGCGACGCCATCGAGCGAGCATTGACCCGCGGCCCCTTCGCGGCGCCGGACACCGAACTGACGGTCGCCTACATCCTGGGTGTGCTGCTGATCGGCGCGTCCGGCTGGCAGCTGCTGACGGAGTGCCTGGCCTCGCCGCGCGCGGTGCTGTTCATCTCGCCGAGCGCCCGGCTGGCGCGGGTGCCCTGGGGGCTGCTGGCGATACCGCAATCCGGGCCGAGCACCGAGGAGTTGATACGTGCCCGCAACGACGCGGTCACCCACGCCGGTCCGATGCCCGCCCGAATCCCGTGGCAGCTCGCCGACATCGGCGCCCATACCGAGGGCTACCGGCTGATGGAATTGGTAGACGTGCTGATGACGGTGCCGCCCAACATCGTCCACTCGCCGCGGGTGCCGGCCGGCTGGGACGCCCGGCGCGACGGTCCGCCGGTACTGGTCCTCGACCCGCGGGTGCCGGGACAGCGCCCGGACTCCGCGCTCGGCTCGGTGCTCGGCAGGCCCTCGTCGCAGACCCCGCTGGCGCGGCACTTCGCCGACCTGATGCAACGTCGCCGGGTGCTGCCGGACGTCGACGACGTGGTCGAGCTGTTCCGTCGCCAAGATGCCGACCGCGCCTGGCTGGCCAACCTGCTCGCCCATACGCCGAGCAGGCTCATGTACGTCGGCCACGCGAGTTCGGCACCACGCGAAGCCGATCATGCCGGCCGCGCCGATCGCGCGGCGCTCCACCTGGCCTGCACGGCAACCATTCCCGGAGATGCAGACGCCATCGGTGACCACCGCCCGCTCACCGCGTCGGACCTGATGTCGATGCGGTTGCCGATGCCGCCGCGGGTCGCCCTGTTGGCATGCGGATCGGGCGGGGACTATCAATTCGACGAGGCGACCGGTCTGGTGGCCGCGACGATCCTGGGCGGCGCCCAGTTGGTGACTGCCACCTTGTGGTCGCTGCCTACCGCCGCGGCTCATCGGCGGTTCGGGTCGGCAGCCGAGGAACCCGCCGATCCCATGGCCGATCTGGTCATCGCAGTGGATCGTGCACATGCACAGGACGACGCCGGATGCGCGGTGAATCGATGGCAGCGCGCCCAGCTGCGGCTCTGGCGCGACGGCGTACTCACCGCCAGCCCGCTGTACTGGGGAGCGCTGGTCACTTTCGCGGTGGACGGCGCGCGCTAGGGCTCAGATCGACGCCAGCCATGACGCATGGACGGCCAGCACGTCGTCGGGCAGCGAAAGCTCCTCGCGGGCAGCGGGATTGAACGCCACCAGCACCACGAGACCGGGGCGCAGCATCGACACGTCCTGATCGCGGTCACAACGCGCCAGCTTGCCGATGAACGTCTCGCCGGACACCGCCACCACCTCGATGAAAATCTGACGCTCGCCGGCGGCGGGGGCGCCCCCGGCGTTGCCGATCGCGCGCACGGTGCCGACTCCGACGGTACGGCCGTCGGCAACCTGACGCCGACCCAAGCCGACTCGGGACACCAGCAACAAGGCAACCACCACAACGACCACAGCGGTTGCCAGCACCGCGATTTCGGTGCCCAACAGCAGGACGGTCAGCTTCTTCATGCGGCCAGGCTCCCGCTTCCGGCCGGCTACCGAACCCAACTTTTCTCGAACCGATATTTCCAGAATGCCCCTATCCTGTGCTGATGAGCGCCGATTCGCAGTTGGCGGCCGTCTTGGGTGGACGGGCGGTGGGCCTGCCGCGCCGGTCGGTGATCGAGGCGGCCTGGCGGTCGATCGGCCCCGGTGTCGAGGTGTTCAGCGGCGACGACGGCGGCCCGTTGAGCCGGACCGTCAAACGGATCATCGACCCGTTGGTGCTGCGGCTGCGCGCGAACCCCCAGTATTCGGCCCCCGTCGTCGCCCCCGAGACGGCCGTCGCGATGCATGAACTGATTGTCGCAAGCGGGGCCGAATTACGTTCTGCCGCAGCATGGTTCGAGATTCTCAAACTGGAGCGCCGCAGGCAGCGGATTCGCACCGGAAACGCCCAGGAAC
>DASSGQ010000387.1:0-3267 GCA_035693385.1 Mycobacterium sp. | reverse complement strand
GAGATGAAGCAAGCCGGCGCTCCGCTCGACGTGCGGGAACGCATCGAAAACGTCTACGCCAAGGACGGCTTCGACAGCATCGACAAATCCGACCTGCGCGGGCGCTTCCGCTGGTGGGGCCTCTACACGCAACGCGAGCAGGGCTACGATGGCACTTTCACCGGCGACGAGAACATTGAGCTGCTCGAAGCCAAATACTTCATGATGCGGGTGCGCTGCGACGGCGGCGCGCTCTCCGCGGCCGCGCTGCGCACGCTGGGCCAGATCTCGACAGAATTCGCGCGCGACACCGCCGACATCTCCGATCGCGAGAATGTGCAGTACCACTGGATCGAGGTGGAGAACGTCCCCGAAATCTGGCGGCGGCTTGACGAGGTCGGACTGCAGACCGCCGAGGCGTGCGGTGACTGCCCCCGCGTCATTCTGGGCTCACCGCTGGCCGGCGAGTCGCTCGATGAGGTGCTCGATCCCACCTGGGCGATCGACGAGATCGTGCGCCGCTACATCGGCAAGCCCGACTTCGCCGACCTGCCGCGCAAATACAAGACGGCGATCTCCGGCCTGCAGGATGTGGTGCACGAGGTCAACGACATCGCATTCATCGGCGTCAACCATCCCGAGCACGGGCCCGGCCTGGACCTGTGGGTCGGCGGTGGCCTATCCACCAACCCCATGCTGGGGCAACGGGTCGGCGCCTGGGTCCCGCTGGACGAGGTGCCCGAGGTGTGGGCGGCGGTGACGTCGATATTTCGCGACTACGGCTATCGGCGGCTGCGGGCCAAGGCACGACTGAAGTTCCTCATCAAGGACTGGGGTGTCGAAAGATTCCGAGAAGTTCTCGAGACCGAGTACCTCAAGCGGCCGCTGATCGACGGTCCGGCCCCCGAGCCGGTCAAGCATCCGATCGATCACGTGGGCGTGCAGCGGCTGAAGAACGGGCTCAACGCGGTCGGCGTCGCCCCGATTGCCGGACGGGTCTCCGGCACCGTACTCACCGCGGTGGCGGACCTGGCCGAGCGGGCCGGTTCGGACCGGATCCGGTTCACCCCATACCAGAAGCTGGTCATCCTCGACGTGGCCGACGACAAGCTCGACGGGTTTGTCTCGGGCCTCGAGGCACTGGGCCTTCAGACGCGGCCGTCGCACTGGCGCCGAAACCTGATGGCGTGCAGCGGGATCGAGTTCTGCAAATTGTCCTTTGCCGAAACCCGGGTCAGGGCACAGGGTTTGGTGCCAGAGTTGGAGGGCCGGCTTGAGGACATCAACTCCGCGCTTGATGTTCCGGTAACCGTCAACATCAACGGCTGCCCGAACTCGTGCGCGCGAATCCAAATTGCGGACATCGGGTTCAAGGGCCAGATGGTCGACGACGGTCACGGTGGCTCGGTCGAGGGATTCCAGGTTCATCTGGGCGGCAGCCTCGGCCTGGACAGCGGTTTCGGCCGAAAGCTGCGTCAGCACAAGGTCACCAGCGATGAGCTGGGCGACTACATCGAGCGGGTGGTGCGCAACTTCGTCAAACACCGCGCCGAGGGTGAACGATTCGCGCAGTGGGTCGTTCGCGCCGAGGAAGGCGACCTGCGATGACCAACGCGACCAGACGTACCGAGCCCGAGTTGCGTGAGCTGGCCGCTCGGGGTGCCGCGGAGCTCGAGGGCGCCAGCGCCACCGACCTGCTGCGGTGGACCGAGGACAACTTCGGTGGTGTGAACGGGCCGCGCGGCTGGGCGACGTGCAACTACGTGGTGGCCTCCAACATGCAGGACGCCGTGCTGGTGGATCTCGCCGCCAGGGTGCGACCGGGCGTACCGGTGATCTTTCTGGACACCGGCTACCACTTCGTGGAAACCATCGGGACCCGGGATGCCGTCGAGTCGGTCTACGACATCCGGGTGCTCAATGTCACTCCGGAGCAGACGGTTTCCGAGCAGGACGAACTGCTGGGCAAGGACCTGTTCGCCCGCGACCCGGGCGAGTGCTGCCGAATGCGCAAGGTGGTGCCGCTGGGTAAGACGTTGCGCGGCTATTCCGCCTGGGTCACCGGGCTGCGCCGGGTCGAGGCGTCGACGCGCGCCAATGCCCAACTGATCAGCTTCGACGAGGCGTTCAAACTGGTCAAGATCAACCCCCTGGCCACCTGGACCGACCAGGACGTGCAGGACTACATCGCTGAGCACGACGTGCTGGTCAATCCCCTTGTGCACGAAGGCTATCCGTCGATCGGCTGCGCACCCTGCACGGCCAAGCCCGTCGAGGGCGCCGACCCGCGCAGCGGACGCTGGCAGGGACTGGCCAAGACGGAATGCGGTTTGCACGCCTCGTGACGGCCCTGGTGCTGACGGCCCACGGGAGTCGGGATCCACGGTCGGCGGCCAACGCACGGGCCGTCGCCCGCCGGGTCGCGGCCATGCGGCCAGGCCTCGAGGTGCGGCTGGCCTTCTGCGAGCTCAACACGCCCAGCCTGGTCGACGTCCTGGATGGCCTGCCAGACTGCGGCCGCGAGGCGCCCAAGGCAATCGTCACCCCGTTGCTGCTAGCGAACGCGTACCACGCCCGCATCGACATCCCGCGCCAGATCGCCGGCTGCCCGGCCGCGGAACGAGTGTGGCGAGCGCCCGTGCTGGGCGAGGATCCGCGGCTGGTGTCACTGCTGCGCCGACGGGTAGTGGAGCTGGGGGTTTCCCGTCTCGACGAGCGGCTGGGTGTGCTCGTGGTGGCGATCGGTTCATCCGACCCGGTGGCCAATGCCCGCACCGCACAAGTAGCGGCGAAGCTGATGGCGGGCACCCGGTGGGCGGGCGCGACGACCGCGTTCGTGACCCGTCCGGAACCTTCGCTGGCCGAAGGCGTGGACGAGCTACACCGACGGGGCGCCCGACGGGTGGTCATCGCGCCGTGGTTCCTGGCACCGGGCCGGCTGCCGGACCGGGTGCGGGTTTTCGCGAACGACGCCGGCATCGACATGGCGCAACCGCTGGGCGCGCACGGGTCGGTGGCCGAGACGGTGCTGGACCGCTTTGATCGCGCCCTGAAGGCTCGAGCCGAACACGTCGCGGCCTGATCGGTCAGATCAAACCACTTGTGCCACTTTAGTTTCAGCGATTTCACGGCGAAGGTTTTGTCGGTGCCTGTTGCCTCACGTCAAGATGCGCGCGAGGGCGGTTCCGTTGCCTCATGTGATTGTGCGCGCTTGGGGACTCGGGCCCGGGTGGCGGGTTGAAACTTGCTGGTGGTCATTTTGTGGAGCTGTGTGGTCAGGGCCTGGAT
>DASSGQ010000386.1:0-28659 GCA_035693385.1 Mycobacterium sp. | reverse complement strand
TGTGCCTTGCGTCCGGCCGCCGCGGGCCGGTGCGGGCCTTGCGTTCCCTGGCCAAGCACGTCCGCCGGGACGGAAGCTGACTAAGGCCGCAGCAGGATTTTCACGACGTCGCCGGACCGCGATTCG
Source organism: Mycobacterium sp. (assembly GCA_035693385.1). Classification (GTDB taxonomy): domain Bacteria; phylum Actinomycetota; class Actinomycetes; order Mycobacteriales; family Mycobacteriaceae; genus Mycobacterium. The sequence goes on along the minus strand of DASSGQ010000386.1, from coordinate 28,533 downwards.
GCGGTCGCGTAACCTTTGGCGGCTTCGTCCAAAGGCAGTGTCGTGGTGAAGATGCCGTCGACGTCGAGCCGGCCGGACTGCAGCAGTGGGATCAACTCCGGCCAGGTGCGCTGAACCGGCGCGGTGGTCAGCCGCAGCGTGATGCTGCGCATCAAGCAGGACAGGGCCGGAAGCGGGAACGGTTGCAGATTGTGCACACCGACAACTGAGACGGTGCCGCCCGGCCGCACCGCGTTGAGCGCGTCGGTCATGGATGCGTCCGTGCCGACGGCGTCGATCACCGAGTCCGCACCGCGGCCTCGGGTCGCGGCGATGATGGCCTCGGCCGCGGGCGCCTTGAGCGGCGTTGCGCCCCACCGGGCAGCTCGGTCCAGCCGGCCGTCGACCCGATCGACAGCGAAAACCGTTGCGGCGCCTTGGACAAATGCGCTGCGCAGCGCGCACAGGCCCACCGCTCCCAGGCCAATCACCGTCACGGTGCTGCCGAACGAGGTGTCGGCCCGCTGCGCTGCCGCCCAACCGGTGGCCAGGTTGTCGGTAAGGAGCAGTGCCTGCTCGTCGTTGATTCCCTCCGGGATCTTGAGCAGCTGGAAGTCGGCGGCGGGCACGGCGAGCAGATCGGCCTGCGCGCCGCCGAGCGCGCCGGAGCCGAAGATCTGCAGGCCGGAGTAACACATGACCGGGTCTTTGGTGGCGCAGCCCGGGCAGGAGCCACACCCGGCCACCGAGGACACCATGACCCGGTCGCCTACCTCGACAGTGCTTACCCGTGAACCGGTTTCGATGACGGTGCCGACCGCTTCGTGGCCGAGGGCGACGGGCTCGGCGAATGGAAATTCGCCCTCGTAGAAGTGCAGGTCGGATCCGCAGATGCCCGCGGCGGTGACGGAGACGATCGCGCCGTCGGCCCCCGGAAGCGCGGGATCGGGACGGATATCGACCCGGATGCTGCGGGTCCCATCGACAACTACGGTGCGCATAGTGGCGTGTTCACTTTCTGTGTCGCACTCACTCGTTCTGTCGCGTAAGAAATTGAGACCCGTCCCAAATTACGCTACGCATAGTTTCGTAATTGGCAGCACAACGCTACCCCCCTGCGCTGGAGCAGATCAAGACCCGTTTCCGGGTCCCGGTTGCGGGAACGTCGCGGTCCGGCGGTTCAGTTCGGGTGTGTGAGTCCCGTACGGGCCTGATCGATCTGGTCGTAGGCGTAGGCGGCCATGGCGGCGGTGGTCATCTGTTGGCCCTTCCGGGCGATCGATTCGTAGGCCGGACCACCCAGCGCATCGCGCAGATGGGCGATCGCGGTATTGAACTCGGGGACGGCCACCGCGGTTAGTGGGCTGGCGGCGAAACCGGCGATGGCGGCCGCCGGTTCGTAGCGTCCGAGCCGGTCGATCAACGCGGCGAGGACCGCCAGTGGGGTGCGCATCATGGCGGTGTTGCCCGCGTCGTGGTAATTGCGCATCACCAGCGTGAGGTAGTCGAGCGCGGCCAGCGGATCACCGTACTGGGCCTCGAGCCGGGACAGCGTCCCGGTCAGGCGTGTCTCGGTCAACCGGTTGCCGCTGTCCTGAGCGATCGCCAGGCCCCGGCGCATCGCGTCCAGCGCTTCGGCGGGAGCGGCGTCGCGGAAGGTGTAGCCGTAGGCCCACAGCGCGAACGAGATCGTGTATGGATTGTGGGTGGCGTCGGCCGCGTCGATCAGGCCGTTCGCGGCGGCCCGGGCCTCCTCACCGGCACCGGCCATCGTCAGCGCGATGGTCAGGGTCGCCCTGGTGAATGTGTGGGTGTCGGGACCGTCGGCGAGCCGGGCCCGGCACCACTCGGCGCATCGTCCGGGCTGGCCGATGGCCAGGTATGGATTGCGCAGCACACCCTCGAAGCCGAACGGCACCCCGCGGCCGTCGCTGCGCATCACCACCTGTCCGGCGTCGCTGTAGTGGATGGCCTCCTCCAGGCGTCCCGGATACCAGCAGTGCGATGCCAAGGTGTACAGGAACGCCAACCGGGGATGGTCGACGGCGAGGGCGGGCTCGATGGACTCTTCGGCCCAGGCGATCGGCTCGTAGTTCTCCACCCACAGGCCGAGGAACGTCGCGTACGTCGCGATGGTGGTGGCGACGTCGAGGTCGCCCTGCTCGGCGGCCCACCTAAAGGCCGTGCGCAGATTGGCCAGCTCGACGATGAACCAGGTGTAGGCCTCCCGTTGCCGGGGGCTATCCCACAGGGCCAGGACGTCGGCTTCGCGCCCGGCGAAGTAGCGCGCGTGTGCGGCCCGGGCCTGCGTCGCGGCGCCGGTTGCGACGAGCTGCGCGTCGGCGAACTGGCGGATCGTCTCCAGCATGGAAAACCGGGTCCGCGCCGATGACCGATCGGCAACCAGCAGCGACTTGCGCACCAGGGCATCGAGCAGATCCAGGACGGCCAGATCGTCCGGGCCGTCGGGGCCGACGACCGCGCATGCGCCGTCGAGGTCGAACCCGCCGGCGAACACCGAACACCGTTCCAGCAGCGCCTTCTCGGCATCGTCGAGGTAATCGTAGGACCACGCGACCGCATCCCGAAGCGTCTGGTGGCGGCCCAGGCCACGCCGCGATCCGACCAGCAGCCGGAACCGCTGATCCATCCGATCGCGCACCTCGATCGCCGTCATCGACGCCATTCGCGAGGCCGCCAGCTCGATGGCCAACGGAATCCCGTCCAGGCGACGGCAGATCTCCAGCACCGCGCTCGCCTCGTCGGGCCTGGTCAGGGAGAAATTCGGCGCCACGCTACGGGCGCGTTCGACGAACAAAGTCACCGCGGCGGAGTCGATCCCGGCGCGCACATCCAGCGACGGCACCGGCCACAACTGCTCCTGGGCGAGCCCCAGCCTCTCCCGGCTGGTGGCCAGGATCGTCACCGTCGTGGAGTGCCTGAGGATGGTCTCGATCAGATCGGCCGCGGCGTCGAGCACGTGTTCGCAATTGTCGAACACCAGCAGCCGAACCCTGCCTTCCAGCGCGATGGCCACGCTGTCGGCCAAGGTCTTCCCCGGCTGTTGGCTGACGCCCAGCACCGACGCCACCGCGTCGGGCACCGCGGCCGGATCGCTGACGTTGGCGAGTTCGAAAACCCAGACGCCGTCCGGGAATTCGTCGGCCAGGCGGGTGGCGAGTTCCAAAGCCAGGCGGGTTTTGCCCACCCCGCCCACCCCCGTCAGCGTCTCGAACCGGCGGCCCCGCAGCGACGCTTGCACCTCGGCAAGCTCGGATTCGCGGCCGATGAAGCTGCTCGCCTGCGGCCGCAGATTCCCAACGCTCGAATCGAGCACGCGCGGGGGCGGGAACTCGGTGCGCAGGCCCGGGGCGCGGACCTGGAAGAGCCCGATCGCCGTCGGCAGATCCCGTAGCCGCCGCGCGCCCAGGTCGACGAGGTCGGCCCCGCTGAGCAGTCCCGCGGTCGAATCGGCCACCAGGATCTGACCGCCGTGCCCCGCGGCCATCACCCGCGCGGCACGGTTCAGCACCACGCCGAAGTAGTCCGCCCCGCGCAGCTCCGCCTCGCCGGTCGCGATGCCCATCCGCACCGGCAACTCGAGCGCCCGCTGCGCGGCCACCGCGGCATCCAGCGCGGACCGCGGCGACGCGAACGCCGCGCACACCCCATCGCCGGTGTGCTTGAACATCCAGCCCCCGTGCGCCTCGATTGCTTGGCGCAGTACTTCGTCGTGGGCGGCGAGGGCGACCCGCATCGTGTCGGCGTCGGCCTCCCACCGACGGGTCGAACCCTCCACATCGGTGAACAGGAACGTCACCACCCCCACCGGAACCACCGCGCGATCCAGCAACGCGTCGGTCGGGGCGCCGCGCTGGCGGTGCAGCCCGTTTCCCGCGTCGCCTTTCCGCGCGTCGCTCACCTCGATATCGTGCCATCCCCGCAACCCCGCGCGGCAAATTCACGACCACCCAAACATCGGTGATTGAGCGAAATCGTCGCGACCGGACCGGCCCGCCGGCAAAACCCGCTCTGGGACGCAGCGGAGCGCTGCGAAACAATAAGGCGGTCGTCGTCCGCCCGCGGCAATGGTGGCGCACCGCGCCGGGCGGCGGTCAGTCGGCGAACGGGAGGTGAGCGTGGTGGCCACGCTGCTCGCGGCATGCGGTGGATTCCTGCTCGCCGTCTTGTGGATGGATCTCATTTTCGACGTCCAGGTTCTCGGACACCGCGATGCCGGCGAGGAATTGCCCGAGCCCGTCCTCGCGTCGATCGCGGGTTACTACCATCGCGCAACGACCACATCGCGACCAATGAGCCGGCTGATCGTCGTTGTCATGGTCGTGCTGTTGGGCGCGCTCGCATTTCAGGCCGCTCGGGGGAACGATCCGGCGTGGTTGCTGCCGATATCGGCCGCGCTCGCGGGCGTCCCGGTGGCGCTGGCCTTGACTCACACGGTCCCCAATGCGATCCAACTCGGACACCGCGCGGACAGCGCCGCCGAACAGACCCGACTGGCGCGATCCATCTGCCGCGATCACCTGATCTGCGCGGGCTGCATGCTCACGTTCCTCGTCCTGTGGATCGCCTACACCGCGACGGTCTGACGGGTGACGCGTCGTAGTTGCGACGCACTGATCAAGGGCGGCTGGCCACGTCAATCACGTCCGTACTAAACTAGAACACGTTCCATTTCGTTTCGGATCTCTTTTCACCGGGTCAAGCTTTCCAGGAGCACGCATGCACACCGCGATTTGCGACGACCTCGCTATCGAGTTCCCGATCTTCGCCTTCACCCATTGCCGCGACGTCGTGGTCGCGGTGAGCAGGGCCGGCGGTTTCGGCGTGCTGGGCGCGGTCGGGTTCACGCCCGAGCAGCTAGAGATCGAGCTGAACTGGATCGACGAGCACATCGGCGACCACCCCTACGGCGTCGACATCGTGATCCCGAACAAGTACGAGGGCATGGACTCGCATTTGTCCGCGGACGAGCTCGCCGAAACGCTGCGCAAAATGGTGCCCCAGCAGCATCTGGACTTCGCCAAAAAGATCCTCGCCGATCACGGTGTCCCCGTGGAAAACGCCGATGAGGACACCTTGCAATTGCTTGGCTGGACGGAAGCGACGGCCACCCCTCAGGTCGAAATGGCGCTCAAGCACCCGAAGGTGGCGATGATCGCCAACGCACTCGGCACTCCCCCCGCCGACATGATCAAGCACATCCACGACTCCGGCCGCAAGGTGGCCGCGTTGTGCGGCTCACCGTCGCAGGCCCGCAAGCACGCCGACGCGGGCGTCGACATCATCATCGCGCAGGGCGGCGAGGCCGGGGGACACTGCGGCGAGGTGGGGTCAATTGTGTTGTGGCCGCAAGTCGTCAAGGAGGTCGCACCAGTCCCGGTCCTTGCCGCCGGCGGCATCGGCAGCGGTGAACAGATCGCCGCGGCTTTGGCGCTGGGTGCCCAAGGGGCGTGGACCGGCTCGCAGTGGCTGATGGTCGAGGAAGCCTCGAACACCCCGGTTCAGCAAGCGGCCTACGCCAAGGCAAGCAGCCGCGATACCGTGCGTAGCCGTTCGTTCACCGGCAAACCGGCCCGGATGCTGCGCAACGATTGGACCGAGGCGTGGGAACAGCCCGACAACCCCAAGCCGCTCGGCATGCCGCTGCAGTACATGGTGTCCGGCATGGCCGTGCGTGCCACCAATAAGTACCCGAACGAGACCGTCGACGTGGCGTTCAACCCCGTCGGTCAGGTTGTCGGCCAGTTCACCAAGGTGGAAAAGACGGCGGCCGTCATCGACCGCTGGGTGCAGGAGTACCTCGCCGCGACAACCAGGCTGGATGAGCTGAACGCTGCGGCCGCCGTCTAGGCCGGCTGGGGCCGGCTGGGGCCTTTTCAGCCCGCTTACTCGGGGTCGGCTTCGCCTTTGCCGGTGAACACTTCCTTGGCCCGGTCGACCGCGTGGGTCGCGATGTCGATCGAGTTCTGCACGATCCCGCTGGCGCCGCCCTTGATGTCGCCGCGGATGATGTCGCCGGCGTGTTCGACGATATCCGAAGCCTTTTCGACCGCATTGGTCGCAATGTCCTTGGCCGCGTCGACTGCGTCTTTGGGATTGAAGGTCATGGAAATCTCCGTTCGTTGCACAAGTTTCGGTTCGACTCTAGACGTAGCGGGGGGCTCCCGCGGTCCCTGTTAGTCAGTAGTTCACCAAGGTGCGCCAATACTCTTCGGGGATCTCGGCGCCGGACCGCAATATCCGCGCCAGCCCCACCGCCATCGCGACGCCGAGCAGGCCCAACCACAGTCCGGCCAGCCCGATCACTCCCCAGAGCACGGCGGTGACCGCCGGCCACGGCGACAGCAGGGCGAGCGCCGGCGCGAAGAAAAAACCGGTCCCGATGTACCAGGCCGAGCCGGCTCGGTCGGACGCGAGGACGAAGCGCAGCCAGCGTGGGATCGGGGATCCGGCGGGACGGTCGACCGAGGGGTAGGAGGGGTAATTGTGCACGACTATTCACCTCTTCCTCCTTGATACCGCATCCAAGACGTGGCTCGTGGAGAAGCGGGCGCGCCGTACTGCTGGGCCGGAGGACAGCCGGTCATCCCGCAGGCGGGAAGAACCCTGCCCCGGTGAACCATCCCTCTTGCCACCCTTGGTTTCCCAGGCACAGCATCGGAAGTCCGGCGGCCGACTGAGCCGCAGCTTGCGAGCCCGGGCACTTCGCGCCGGCCTGTTGGACCCCGTAGAGCGGGTAGGAGATGACCCAGTAGCCGATGGTGGCCGCCGGGAACTGGTTGGGCGGCGGGAAATGACAGGCCTCGGCCTGGCCGCTGGGGCCCCGTCCGAAGATGAAGCGCTCGTAGTTGTCGCACGGCGCACCGAGCAACGCCTGATAGTTCATGCCTGGCACGTCACCGTCGTAATGCGGATCGGCGGCCGCGCACGGCGCAACACTGACGGTGCCGCCTGCGAGCGCAGCGACGGCGAGAAATTCGCGGATCATGCGTTACACCCTTCGCGTCAGCGTCATCCGGCCCCTCGGCGCGCCGGTGACCTGGACCAAAGCATATCGACTGTGCCGCGTGCCACAAGGTCGTTTTCGCGGTAGGAGTTTGCGGGCACCCACGCTGGTCAAACACGCCGGTATGTGCAGATCAGAACACCGGTCCCGGTTGTCGTCGCCGACACCAGCTCGAGTGCGCGGGCCCGGCCGTCGTCCGGGAACACTCGCTTGCCGCCGCCGAGCAGGACCGGCTCGATCATCAGGCGGTATTCGTCGACGAGGTCATGCTCGATCAACTGCGCGGCCAACGACGCGCTACCCATCACCTGTATCGCGCCTCCGTCTTGTTCGCGCAGCTCGCGTATCGCGCCGATCGCGCCCGTTGCGTCGTTGGCCGGCAGCAGAGTCGAGCCGGGCCAGGTGAGGTCGTCTCGGGTGAGCGTGCGGGACGCCACGTACTTGGGCATCTCGTTCATCCGGTCGGCGAACGGGTCCCCGGCGCGGGTCGGCCAGGCGGCCGCCATCGTTTGCCAGGTGCGCCGGCCGAACAGCAGGGCATCGGTGGAAGCCATGGTCTCGGTGACCGCCGGACCCATGGTTTCGGGCTCGAAGTACCTCATCGACCAGCCGCCGTGTGCGAATCCACCGTCGGTGTCCTCACCTTGGGCGCCCGGGGATTGGACGACTCCGTCCAGACTCATGAAGTCGCTCAAAACGATGTGCATCGGCCATGTCCTTTCAGTTGCTCGGTTGTGTCGGTGTTGCAGACCGGCGCAATGCCGGAAACTCATCGCGGCTGCAACACGTTGCAGTTCGGCTTTGGCGATCTCGCGTTGGTGCTTCCCAACCGTGGTGTGGCAATGGTTTATTTGGCAGAGCAGGACGACTAGAAGACTTCGTATTGAAGGAGTGGGTCACCATGCCATCTCCGGCGATTCCCAATCTGCCGCCCGGATTCGACTTCACCGACCCCGACATCTACGCCCAGCGACTGCCGGTGGAAGAACTCTCCGAGATGCGCCGAAATGCTCCGATCTGGTGGAACGAACAGCCTATCGGCACGGGTGGCTTCGACGACGGAGGCTTCTGGGTGGTGTCCAAGCACAAGGACGTCAAGGAGGTCTCGCTGCGCAGCGATGTCTTCTCCAGCCTGCAGAAGACCGCCCTCCCCCGCTACAAGGAGGGCACGGTCCGCGAGCAGATCGACACCGGCAAGTTCGTGCTGCTCAACATGGACGCGCCGCAGCACACCCGGCTGCGCAAGATCATCTCCCGGGGCTTCACCCCCCGTGCCGTCGAGCGGTTGCGCGACGACCTCAACGAGCGCGCCAGGCGCATCGTCGAGGCCGCGGCGGCCGAAGGTTCCGGTGACTTCGTCGAGCAGGTCTCGTGCGAGCTTCCGTTGCAGGCCATCGCCGGATTGCTGGGTGTGCCGCAGGAGGAGCGCATGAAGCTCTTTCAGTGGTCCAACCAGATGGTGGGCGACCAGGATCCCGAGTTCGCCACCAATGACGGTCTCACGGCGTCGATCCAACTGATCACCTATGCGATGCAAATGGCCGCCGACCGGGCGAACAACCCCGGGCCTGACATTGTCACCAAACTGGTCGAGGCCGACATCGACGGACACAAACTGTCCGACGACGAGTTCGGCTTCTTCGTCATTCTGTTGGCGGTTGCGGGCAACGAGACCACCCGCAATTCCATCACCCAGGGCATGATGGCCTTCACCGACTTCCCCGATCAGTGGGAGCTCTACAAAAGAAGGCGTCCGGTCACCACGGCCGATGAGATCGTCCGCTGGGCCACCCCGGTCACGTCGTTCCAGCGGACCGCGCTGGAGGACTACGAACTGTCCGGTGTGCGGATCAAGAAGGGGCAGCGGGTGGTGATGGTCTACCGCTCGGCCAATTTCGACGAGGACGTCTTCGACGACCCGTTCAGCTTCAACATCCTGCGCGACCCCAACCCGCACGTGGGATTCGGCGGAACCGGTGCGCACTACTGTGTGGGGGCCAACCTGGCGCGGATGACGATCGACTTGATGTTCAACGCGATCGCCGACGCCATGCCCGATCTGGAACCGGTCGGCAAGCCCGAGCGACTGCGGTCGGGTTGGCTCAACGGGATCAAGCACTGGCAGGTCGATTACCATACCGACCGGGCAGCCAAATGCCCTGTCGCCCACTAGCAAACCGAACGGCGAGGTAGGCGTATGGCCACGCACAAAGCTGTCCAGGTCTCGTCGGCGGGCGCCGCCCTGGAGCTGGTGGATGTGGAGACGGTGCCGCCCGGCCGCGGCGAGGTGCGCCTCACCGTCACCGCCTGCGGCATCTGCGGCACCGACCAGCATTTTGTCGAGGGTGGCTTTCCCGGCATGTCGTGGCCGCTGACCCCCGGACACGAAATCGCCGGAGCCATCGCCGAACTCGGTGAGGGCGTCGAGGAGTTCGCGGTCGGTGATCGTGTCGCCGTGGGATGGTTCGGCGGTTGCTGCTTTCATTGCGACCCCTGCCGCAAAGGCTCGTTCATCCACTGCGTCAACGGCAAGGTGCCCAGTTGGCAGTACCCGGGCGGGTATGCGGAATCGGTGACCGCGCCGGCCAACGCCTTAGCCCGGATTCCCTCCGAGCTCTCCGACGTCGAAGCGGCCCCATTGGGCTGTGCGGGTGTGACGACCTACAACGCACTGCGGCACACCAAGGCGTTGCCCGGTGACCGGGTCGCGATCCTCGGCGTCGGCGGGCTCGGCCACCTTGGCGTGCAGTTCTCCCGGGCCATGGGTTTCGAAACGATCGCGATCGCCCGCGGCACCGCCAAAGCCGAAGACGCGCGCGAATTGGGCGCTCACCACTACATCGACTCCACCAGCGGTGACGTGGCCGAAGCCATGCGCAAGCTGGGCGGCGCCGCGGTTGTGCTGGCCACCGCCGGCAACTCCCCCGCCATGGCCGCGACGGTCGGCGGGCTGCTGCCACAAGGCGAACTGGTCACCATCGGCGTCACTCCCGAACCGCTGCCGATCAGTCCGGTGCAGCTGATCACACCGGGACTCAGCATTGTCGGCCATCCCTCGGGCACGTCGAAAGACGTCGAAGACACAATGCATTTCGCGGTCTTGTCGGGCGTGCGGGCGTGGACCCAGGAACTGCCGCTGGCCCAGGCGGCGGAGGGCTACGCGGCCATGGAACACGGCCGCGCGCACTACCGCACCGTTTTGACCATGTGACTACAGTCGGTCTGTGACCGACGCGTGGACCCTGGACGCATCCGACGGTGAATTGGTGATTCACACCGGCGTCGCCGGCAGGGCGGCGCGAATGGGTCATCGGCTCACGATCGCGATGAAGCGCTGGCAGGCCACGGTGGGGTGGGCGGGCGCCGAGCCGGTCACAGCGGAGCTGATCGTCGAGATCGATTCCTTTGAGGTGCTGCGCGGCGAGGGCGGAGTCAAGGCGTTGTCCGGGCCGGAAAAGGTACTGGTGAAGTCCAACGCGATGAAGTCGCTCGACGCCGCGCACTATCCCCAGATCCGCTTTATCGCGGACGGCGCGGAGCAGATAGCCAAGATCGCCGACGGGTACCGGCTCACCGGGATGCTGCACATTCGCGGCAGGTCCCGAGAGCAGGTAATCGACCTGCGCACAGAGGATCTCGGTACGGCGTGGCGAATGTCTGTCGAATCCGCGGTCCGGCAAACGGATTACGGCATCAAGCCCTACTCGCTGCTGATGGGCTCCCTGCAGGTTGCCGACGAGGTGTCTTTGTCGTTCACCGCGGTTCACGCCAAGGACGGCTGAACTCCACTGGCAGTTCCGCTCGGCGCGGCTGCACCGCGGTCCGGCGCGACCGGAACCGTCGTGCCACCCTCGTTGGGACCGGGGCGACTACGGCGACTGCGGCTGGGTCGGTGCCGCAGAATCACCGGCATCGCCGGGGATGTGCTCCAGCACCCGCGTCAGGTAGGGCTGACGCGCGTTCGGGTCCGATTGCTGGTCGGCGGGAGCGCCATCCTGGTCGCCCGGCGCGCCTGCCTCCTGAGCCGGTGCGCCCGCGGGCGCCTTTGACTGGGGCGCCGGCGGTGCCGCCTCGGCGGGCGGTGCAACGGCCTCCGCGATCTGCGGCGTCGGCTCGTGCACTACGTGCTTCTGTGCGGGCTCGCTTGTCGGGGCAAGCTGAATACCCACTGCGAGCGATAGCGACGTGACGAACGTGATCGCACCGGCGGCCAATGCGGTCAGCGCTCCGGCGTGCGACAACTTCCGGGGCCGCGCAGGCGCCACGGCGGGCTCACCGATGTGCGCCACCAGTAGCTCGTCGGTGAAGTCGGTGCTTGCGGCCGCGGCCAGTGCCGCGCCCCGCGCAATCGTGACTTGGGCCATGGTCTGCGCGAAAACCGGTATGGGCAAAGCCTTTTCCAGCTGCCACGAGAATCCGTTGATTTCGCTGTCCGCGCCGACGGCAACCACACCACCAGGGCGCCATCCGTCCTGGTCGAACATTCCGCTGAGCCAGCGGGTCAAGCCGTCGAAGCCGCCCCGGACGTGCTTGACGACCGTCTGGGTCTCGCCATTGTGGGTGTCGACCATGACGACGGTCGCCCACTCGGGCTCGACGACGCAGACCGCCGTCTGCTCGTAACCGATGACCGGTGCGATCGCCCTGGCCAGGGTCTCCACCGCCTCGATCAGCCGAACCGGCACAACGTTGTCGAACCCCGCGTCGGTCAGCGCCTCCACCAACAGCGCCGCCTGGGCGGACGCCTCATCGTTCCAGGTCAGTCCGATGACACGCAGATGGTGATCGCTCGCCGCCGCAAGCTCGTTCACCCGCAATACCTCGTCGGCCACTTGCTCTGCGGTACTCACTGCGGCCACTCCATCGCCGGCATGCAGCGGCAATTCCCGATGGTCCAGGATGGTGCCGTCTGCGCTGTGTCCTTCGGCGAGGACCCACCCGACGGTGGTCGGCGTCACGGATAGCCCAAGTACCGCGTCCAAAATCTGCACCTCAATCGGTCCCGGACAGCCGACGCCCTCAGCCGCACAACGCGCACCATGAATCCGCCGGTGCGGTGGTTCGTGAGCGCCGGAATTGACCGGGTTGCGTGGTCTCCATCGGCTTGCTGCGACAGAGCCTACGCGGTCCGCGCAACTTCGGCTTCCCCGGTCCGAAATCCCGGTCATACGCGCAGGCCGGCAGACAAGCGGCACTCGGCGGCGCCGTATTTCGCCGGAGTCGGCCAAGGCTTTACGCGCTCCGCCGTTCCGCTTCCGCCGCCCCGCTCAACTATTTACCGCCCCGACAAATAATTCCGTCGTGGGCGTCGACGGTTCGACGGCGGCAATCGAACGCGTGGGAGGCGGACTTCGACGCCACTGGGGGTGGCACGCCGACGCCCCGTGACGCCGCTCGTTGAAATCGCCTCGCCCATTTCGATCCGAAGCCGTTTGGTTTCGAAGTCCCTTACGCAGCCAGCCGCCGATGTTCCGGTCGCGCCCGCCCCGCGCGGGCCTGCTGCCTGGGGTTTTTGTGAAAGGGGCCGCGGCGGCCGAGGCTGGTGCGGGGACCTGAACGACCTTTGCGGTCCGCTTATCCGAGTTGTGAAATTCGGGGCGGAATCCGTAACTCGGCTGAGACTACTTCGTGTCCCAATCGACATTTGGCGCATTAGCACGGTAAATTCCAGCCGAGGGCACGACAAGCCAAACGACAGGGGCGCAGGTATGACAGAAGCGAGCGAGAAGATCCGCGCCTGGGGGCGGCGGCTTTTGGTCGGTGCGGCGGCGGCTGTCACCCTGCCGGGCCTGATCGGCCTTGCCGGGGGCGCGGCGACCGCGGGGGCGTTCTCGCGCCCTGGCCTGCCAGTCGAATACCTGCAGGTGCCCTCAGGAGCCATGGGCCGCGACATCAAGATCCAGTTCCAAAGCGGCGGAGACGGCTCACCCGCGGTGTACCTGCTCGACGGGTTACGGGCACAGGACGACTACAACGGGTGGGACATCAACACCCCCGCGTTCGAGTGGTACTACAAGTCGGGCCTGTCGGTCATCATGCCGGTCGGTGGGCAGTCCAGCTTCTACAGCGACTGGTACAACCCGGCCTGTGGCAAGGCCGGCTGCACGACCTACAAGTGGGAGACCTTCCTGACCAGCGAGCTGCCGGGCTGGCTGTCCGCGAATAGGAGCGTCAAGTCCACCGGTAGCGCCGCGATCGGCATCTCGATGGCCGGCTCCTCGGCGATGATTCTGGCCGCTTACCACCCGGGCCAATTCATCTACGCCGGCTCACTGTCGGCTTTGATGGACCCCTCTCAGGGGATGGGGCCCTCTCTGATCGGCCTCGCAATGGGTGACGCCGGCGGCTACAAGGCCAACGACATGTGGGGACCGTCGAGCGACCCCGCGTGGCAGCGCAACGACCCCAGCCTGCAGATCCCCAAGCTGGTCGGCAACAACACCCGGCTGTGGATCTACTGCGGCAACGGAACGCCATCGGAGTTGGGCGGGGCCAACATGCCGGCCGAGTTCCTGGAGAACTTCGTTCGCAGCAGCAACCTGAAGTTCCAGGACGCCTACAACGCGGCCGGCGGTCACAACGCCGTGTTCAACTTCAACGCCAACGGAACGCACAGCTGGGAGTACTGGGGAGCCCAGCTCAACGCCATGAAGCCCGACCTGCAGGGCACCTTGGGCGCCACGCCCGGTGGCGGCGGATAACCCCGCACCCTCCCGGACGATCGCTGCTGCGCCTGACGACAGCCCGTCGGGCGCAGTAGCGCGTTAGGGATCCTCACGCGCTACTGGTGAACTGGGCGGTGACATCGGTCCACGTCGTCGCGTCTTTATGGTGATCGTTGATATTCCGGCACTGCCCGTAGGCACGCAGGACACCCAGGCCCGGGTCATCGCTGTGCCGATAAACAGTCACAGTGACGGCGTCCTTGGAGAAGATCCTGGCGAACGGGTGATCGTTGGGTGGCAGGCCCTCGGTCCAGCCGTGGCTGACGAGCGTCGCCGCGATCGTCGGAAAGTAGGTGTCGGGGCGGGTTGCCGAGGGCAGCGCGAAGTTCAGGTAGATCGCGCCCTGATAAGGCGGGTCTTGGCGGTCCTTGCACGACATCAACGTGTAGCCCGCCGAGGTGGTCCGCAGCCCGGTCAGGGTGACGATTTGTTTGGTCGACTCGACCACCTGAGCCTCGGACTGGTCGTCGGTGACCGGGTCGGCGGGATGGTCGAGGACGTCGGACGTGGTCGAATGCAGCCTGTCCACCAGAACCAACGCCCCGCCCAGCAGCAACGAGATCGTCAGCGCCGCCGCCGTCAGCGCGCGAACCTGCCACGCAGGCAACCATTCTGCGCGTTTGCCGCCGACCTCGCCGGGGCGGCGCATGTCAACAGTCCAGGGCATCTACGGCCAGGCTAACTCCGAAGAAAACGATCGGCGGAACTTTTTCGGGTGGAGCGATCCGGGCCGGAAGCGGGTCAGAATCATCGGCATGACCGACACCCACCGCCACGCCGCCCGAGTCGCGTGGTCCGGGCTGGCGGTGCTGCTCGCGGTGCTGCCGGCAGCGCAGGCACGGGCCGATCCCGCCGGGGCGCTCACCGACCTGGTCGACGCCGCCGCCCAGCGGCTCGAGGTCGCCGAGCCGGTGGCCGCCTTCAAATGGCGTTCGCAGGCTCCCATCGAGGATCCGGCTCGCGTCCAGGAGGAGCTGCGCGCGTTGAGCTCCGCCAACAGCCCCGATCCGGGTTACGTCACGCGTGTCTTCGGTGATCAGATCAACGCCACCGAGGCGATCGAACACAGCCGGTTCGCGGAGTGGAAATTGAATCCGGCGGCCGTGCCGGGTTCGCCCCCGGACCTGTCGGCGTCGCGGTCAACCATCGACGGCCTCAACCAAACGATGCTGACGCAGATCGCCGCCGACTGGGAACTGTTGCATGCGCCGGCCTGCCCGACGCAGCTCGACGTCGCCAGGAGCGACGTCATACGCGACCGCCAACTCGACGGTCTTTATCAGCGCGCCCTCTTGTTGGCTACCCAGTCATATTGCCAGGGTTGATTTACTTAATTCTCACCAATTTCTAAAACCCTCGTTTTGCGGCTTTTTAGTCTATTTCCGCTGCTAGAACCGTATCTCGCCGGATTTTCAAATCGGTAACGCTTCGGATACGGCGGCCGAATTGCTTGGCATGAGAAAACTCTGCAAGCCTCTCGTCAAGTCCGCCATGGTGGGCGGGATCGTTGCAGTGTCGTTGTCTTCGTCCGCCGGTGTGGCCAACGCCGCGCCCGCGGCCCCCAACTGGGACGCCATCGCGCAATGCGAGTCCGGTGGCAACTGGCAGGCCAACACCGGAAACGGCGAATACGGTGGGCTGCAATTCAAGCCGGGCACCTGGGCCCAGTACGGCGGTGTCGGCAACCCCGCGGCCGCGTCCAGGGATCAGCAGATCGCAGTGGCGAACCGGGTTTTCGCCGAAGACGGGCTGGACCCGTGGCCGAAGTGCGGCTCCGCCTCCGGACTTCCGATCGGCCTCTACTCGCATCCCGCACAGGGCAT
This sequence comes from Mycobacterium sp., assembly GCA_035693385.1. GTDB lineage: Bacteria > Actinomycetota > Actinomycetes > Mycobacteriales > Mycobacteriaceae > Mycobacterium. The sequence continues at coordinate 12,979 of DASSGQ010000386.1, read as the reverse complement.
CAAGCAGATCATCAACGGCCTCATTCAGGCGGCCATGCCGCACTAGCGCCGGGTGCCGCTAATAGGGGCTTCCGTGGTCGTTGATGGGGGCTTGTGTGGTCGTTAAAGGGGCTATGGCAGAGCGCGAAGCTGTGTTTGGATCAGGCCATGGAAGGCTCGGCGACTGTTCACATGGCGGCGCCCGCAGGCAAGATCTGGGATCTGATCGCTGACGTTCGCAACACCGCGCGGTTCTCCCCCGAAGTCTTCGAGGCGGAGTGGCTGGGCGATGCGACCGGCCCGGAGCTCGGTGCCAAATTCCGCGGTCACGTCCGGCGCAACGAGATAGGGTCGGTGTACTGGACGACGTGCGAGGTCACCGCCTGCGAGCCCGGCCGTGAGTTCGGATTCGCGGTGTTACTCGGCGACAGACCGGTGAACAACTGGCACTACCGATTGGCGCCCAGCGGCGGCGGCACCGACGTGACCGAGTCGTTCCGGCTCAACCCGGCGCCGTGGCTGGGCGTGTACTGGCTGTTCGGGGGCTTTCTGCGGAAGCGCCGCAACATCCGCGATATGACCAAGACGCTGACGCGCATCAAAAATGTGGTCGAAGCGGGCTGACCGGGGAAAGGCTTTCGTGCCGCGTGTCGCAGAAGGCAACGTGAAATCGGTCTTCATCACCGGCGCGGGCAGTGGCATGGGCCGTGAGGGAGCGAAGCTCTTCCACGCCAAAGGTTGGCGGGTGGGTGCGGTGGACCGCAACGACGATGGCCTGGCGACGCTGAAGCAGGAGCTTGCCGATGGCCGGCTGTGGATCCGCGCCGTCGACGTGACGGAGAAGGCTGCCCTGGAGGGTGCGTTGGCCGACTTCTGCGACGGCAATGCCGGCGGCGGGCTCGACATGATGTGGAACAACGCCGGCATCGGCGAATCCGGCTGGTTCGAGGACGTGCCGTACGACGCCGCAATGCGCGTCGTCGAGGTTAACTTCAAGGCGGTGTTGACCGGCGCCTACGCCGCGCTGCCCTATCTCAAGAAGACGCCCGACAGCCTGATGTTCTCGACATCGTCCTCCTCGGGCACCTACGGCATGCCGCGCATCGCGGTCTACTCGGCGACAAAGCACGCGGTCAAAGGGTTGACCGAGGCGCTCAGCGTGGAGTGGCAGCGACACGGTGTCCGGGTCGCCGACGTGCTCCCGGGCCTGATCGACACCGCCATCCTGACCAACACCACCAACCACTCCGACGACGCGGGCGCCACGATGACCGCCGAGGAACTGCGCGCCAGCGCGCCGACGAAAGGCATGTTTCGGCTGATGCCCGCGACCAGCGTGGCGGAGGCGGCGTGGCAGGCCTACCAGAATCCGAAGCGGTTGCATTGGTATGTGCCCGAGAGCATTCGCTTCATCGACCTGCTCAAGGGTCTGAGCCCAGAGTTCGTGCGGGGTCGCATCGTCAGATCCCTGCCCGGACTGATGCCGAAGCGGCAGTGAAGGGGCGACCACTGCAGAACCGGTTGCTCGCAGTCGCTTTCGTCGTCGTCGCCGGCGCGGCGGGGTGCGCGCAGGCGGAGACGACGCCGCGCAAAGGCGCCCAACTCAGCATCGGCGGCGTCTCTCGCACGACGCGTCCTCCCGCGTGCAGCCAACTGCAGTCCTACCGGACCATCGACCTGCGCGACCAGAACGGCCAAGTCGAGGCGGTGGTCCTGCTCAGTGGTTACCGGGCCATCCCGCAGTGGGTGAAGATCCGCAACATCGACGGGTTCACCGGCAGCTTCTGGCAAGGCGGGGTGGGAGACGCGCACGCCGACGTCACCAACACCGCGTACACCATCACCGGCACCGCCTACGGCATCAACAGCAGCGATCCCAATAAAGCGGTGACGACGGACTTCAAGATCACCGCCGAGTGCTGAGTCGTCCCAGCCGACCGGCCTACGCTGGGTGAAGACCACCGACCGATGGAGGACCGGTGAAGGAGCGATTGCACTGGCTCGCGATGCACGGGTTTGTCCGGGGTGTCGCGGCGATCGGTGTGCGGCGGGGTGACTTGCAGGCCAGGTTGATCGCCGATCCGACGCTGGCGGCGGATCCGGTGCCGTTCTACGACGAACTTCGGGCGCTGGGCCCGTTGGTGAAGGGCCGCGTCAACTATCTGACCGCCGACCACGCGCTGGCCCATGAGCTGCTGCGATCCGATGACTTCCGCGTGGTGAACATGGGGTCGAACCTGCCGGCACCGTTGCGTTGGCTGGAGCGCCGCACTCGCGACGACCTTTTGCATCCGCTGCGCGCGCCCTCGTTGCTGGCCGTCGAACCGCCGGACCACACCCGTTACCGCAAGACGGTGTCGGCCGTGTTCACCCCCCGGGCGGTCGCCGCGCTGCGCGATCGGGTCGAACAGACGGCGGGCAATCTGTTGGATCAGCTGGCGAACCCGTCCTCTGTCTCCGGTGTCTCTTCTGTCTCCTCTGCCTCCGACGTGGTGGACATCGTCAGGCGGTATTGCTCCCAGCTCCCGGTCGCCATCATCAGCGACATCCTGGGCGTGCCCGAGCAGGACCGCCGCCGCGTGCTGGAATTCGGTGAGCTGGCCGCGCCCAGCCTGGACATCGGATTGCCGTGGCGGCAGTACCGGAGCGTGCAGCGGGGTATCGCCGGATTCAACTACTGGCTCGCCGGCCACCTGCGGGAGTTGCGGCGCAACCCCAGCGACAATTTGATGAGCCAGCTGATCCAGACGGCCGAAAGCGGCTCGGCCGAAACACATCTCGACCAGGCCGAACTGCAGGGCATCGCGGGCCTGGTGTTGGCCGCCGGCTTCGAGACGACGGTGAACCTGCTGGGCAACGGGATTCGCATGTTGCTGGACGCACCCTGGCACCTGGACACGCTGCGCCAACGTCCTGAGTTGTGGCTCAACGCCGTCGAAGAGATCCTGCGGCTGGATTCGCCGGTGCAGCTCACCGCGCGGGTGGCGCTCGACGACGTCACGGTGGCGGGCATGCGGATCCAACGTGGCGAGCTGGTGGTGGTTTACCTGGCCGCTGCCAACCGGGATCCGTCGGTGTTCCCCGATCCGCACCGGTTCGACATCGAACGACCAAATGCGGGAAGGCATCTCGCGTTCTCCGGCGGTCGGCACTTCTGCCTCGGTGCCGCCCTTGCGCGGGCCGAGGGCGAAGTCGGGCTCCGAACGTTCTTCGACCGGTTCCCCGAGGCGCGCGCGGCGGGCACCGGAAGCCGACGGGACACGCGGGTGCTGCGCGGTTGGTCGGCGCTGCCGGTGGCGTTGGGGCCGGCACGGTCCATGGCTCCCGCCGACCGCTAGGGGTCCGCATTGGCCGCGATGTCAGCCTACGAGCGGATGCGGGCGGCGCACCTGAATGCGGTGCAGGCCGGTCTCGAAGACCACGTCACGCGGCTGGACTGGTCCCGCCAGCGGATTGAGCGATACCAGAGTTGGCGGCTGCGATCCCTGCTTGCCTTCGCGCGGGAGCGGTCACCGTTTCACGCCCGCCGGCTACGGGGGCTCGACCCGGCCCGTGCCTCGGTCGCCGATTTGGCGTCGCTTCCGATGATGACAAAGCAGGACGCCCGGGAGCGGTGGGACGCCATCGTCACGGTACCCGACCTCGACCGCGACCGCGCCGAACGCATTCTTGCTGAGCAGCAATGGTTTTCGTATACCGCAGCAGATCAACAGATCTTCAGCTCGGGCGGCTCCAGCGGGGTGCGCGGTGTCTACGTGTGGGATTGGCAGTTCTTTGTCTCGGCTGCCTGCCTGGCATGGCGAATGCAGGCGCGCGAAGAACTTCGCGGCACGAAGGTCTCGCCTCCCGCGCGGCTTGCGGTGCTGCAGGCCGGAGTGCCTCCGCATGCCAGCACGCCGTTGTTCGATATGCCGACCACACCGGGCATGGAAACGGTGGTGATCGCTGCGGGAGCGCCGTTCGACGAGGTGCTTGCCTCGGTGGCGATTGCCCGACCCACCCACCTGGTGGGTTATCCGTCCGTGATTGGGCGGCTTGCCCGCGCCGCCCTGGCCGGCGAACTCCGAATCGCGCCGGTACGCGTGAGCACCAACTCTGAGCCGCTGCTGGACGAGGACCAGCGGGCGATCCACGAGGCGTGGCATGCACCGATCCACAACCTATGGGGGTCCACCGAAATCGGGGTGCAGGCGGTCGGCTGCGGACGCGACCAGGGGCTGCACATCTGCGAGGACGAAGTCGTCCTCGAGCGTGTCGATGACAACGGGAAGCCGGTCGGGCCCGGCGAGCCGGCAGCACGGACGCTTGCCACCGGACTGGCCAATCGGACTTTCCCGTTCATTCGCTACGACCTCGGCGATCAGGTCACGTTACTGCCGGGTCAGTGCGCATGCGGCAGCGCCTTCACACGCATCGCTGACATCGGCGGGCGCCGCGACGACGACTTCTGTTACGGCGCAACGACGGTGCCGGCGATCGCGTTTCGTCATGTGCTGGGCACCGATCCCCGCATAGCCGAATATCAGGTCACGCAGACGCCCGCGGGAGCCGACATCGTGGTGGTGGGAAACCCGAACCGCGAGGTGCTGATTTCCTCGCTGGTCGCCGCGCTGCGGCGGTTTGGGCTGGCCGAGCCGACGATCCGGATCCACGTGGCCGACAGTTTGCGGCGACACCAGGCCAGCGGGAAGCTGAGGCGATTCGTTCCCCTCTAGCACCGCGGGCCGGCAGGGTCGGTGGCTCCCTCGACTGCTACGGGTCCTGTGCGCGCGGATTTCTCCGGCCCCGGAACGCGATCACCGCGACGATGACCACCGCGGGCAACGTCCCGGCGGCGAAAATCCCGCATTGCCAAGCCCATCCGATCGCTTTGTCGCCGAGTCCTTCGTCGTGGTAGAGCTCGTCGCCGGCGGGTGTTCGGGCCACGCAGCCGCGGCTCTTGGCCCACCAGTCGTTGTGCACGAGCTGGTAGCCGTTGCCCTTCACCCAGTCGTGGCAGTCCTGGCTGACACCCCAGAATCCGCGAACGAGCGCCCCGCAGCCGCCGGCCAAGATTGCGACGAGGGCGATGGCGATGAGAATCTTCTGCCTTCGGGTCAGCACGGAACTGCCCCGCCGATCACGGCGCGGTGAGGTAACGCGCGAACCAATCCAGCAGCCGTTGCCACGCGTCGGCGGCCGCGGCGGCGTTGTAGCGGGGTCCGGTGTCGTTGAAGAACGCGTGGTCGGCGTTGGGTTCGACGACGATCTCGTTGACCAGCCCGGCAGCATCCAGGGCCGCTTTGGCCGCAGCCTGGGACCCGGTGACGCGGGAGTCGAGGGCGGCGTAGATCGCCAGCACCGCGGCCTTGGATCCGGCGAAGTCCGGGTTGTCCGGCAGCGGACCGTAGAACGGGACGGCGGCCGAAACCGCCAGCGCGCCGGAGGTCAACAGCTGCCACACCAATCCGCCGCCGAAGCAGAAGCCGACCACGGCCACCTTGGTGCCCGGAACACGCACCCGCAGCTGCGCAACACCCGAGTTCAGGTCGTGCGTGAACCGCTCCGGCGGGACCTTGCCCAGGGCGGCGGTCGCCTGAGCCGGATCCCGGAAGCTGTCCGTCCCGCCCTCTTCGGACAACAGGTCGATGGCCAGCGCCGAGTACCCGGCTCCGGCCAGGCGGCCCGCCACCGACCGTACCCAGTCGTTCAATCCCTTGTTCTCGTGGACGACCAGCACGCCGCCCCGGGGACTGGCCGCTTGGGCCCATGCGGCGTGCAGCTCGCCCTGCGGACCCGGCCAGCTGATCGGCTCCGTCGGCAGCGCATCGGCCATTCCCGGCGGTTGCGTCGAACCCGGTGGGGTGGTGATCATTTCGGAAGACGACGCCGATGGTGGCGCCGGTGGTTTCTGGTGGGAACAGGCCGCGATCAGTGCGGAGGCGGCCGCCGTCCCCACCCCGAGCAGCGCCAGGCGTCGCATGACTTCGCGTCGGCTCAGCAGGCCGTCGGCGTGGTCGGTCGCGATCTCCTCGGCGATGTACCGCTGCAACGGGGTCACGCTGGCGAGTATGCGCGGTAAAACTGTGGTTGACACCTATTCGGTGACCGAGTTTATTGGCCGCTATGACAGAGGTTTCCACGATCGAGGTCCGGGGCGTCGTGATCGGGCTCTGGCAGGCACTTTCGCGACGAGACTGGGACGCGGTCAAGACGCACTTGGCCGAGGACTGCCTGTACGTCGACATGCCGCTACCGGTGGCCGCGGCACGCGGCCCGGAGGACATCCTGAACCGGCTCAAGATCGGGCTCGAGCCGCTGGCCGGTTACGAGAATCACGATGGCGTGCTGGTGGTCGATGGCCCCGACGCGATGTACGAGCATTCCGAAACGTGGACGTTCCCGACCGGGGAGCGAGGCGTGCTGAAGTTCGTCACCGTGCACAAGGTGGCCCTGCGCAATGGTGAGGCGAAAGTGATTGTCTGGAAGGACTATTGGGACATGAACAGCCTCGTCGGCTTCGCGCCCCCGAATTACTTCGAGGACCTCGCAACGGCCGACACCAGCTGGGCTTTCGACGCCACCGGGCTGGTTTGACGCGGGCCGGATTCGCTGATGCCGAAGCGCTGGTGTAGCCGGGCGAGCGGTGCGGGCGCCCACCAATTCGCGCGGCCGAGAACCCGCATGAAGGCCGGCATCAACAGCATCCGGACCAAGGTGGCGTCCATCAGCACGGCCAACGGTATTCCGACCCCGAATATCCGTGTGACCGAGACATTCGCGGCCATCAACGGGGCGAAACTCACCGCCATCAGTAGCGCCGCGGCGGTCACCACGCGCCCCGTGCGGGCCAGGCCACGGGCGACGCTCTCGTCGTTGTCGGCTCGGGTCTTTGCAGATGCCTGCCAAAACTCGGAGATTCGCGAGATCAGAAACACCTCGTAATCCATCGAGAGACCAAATGCCAAGCAGAACAACAATACTGGCACACTGGCGACCAGTGTCCCGGTGGCCGTCGTGCCGAACCCCCCGAGATGACCATCCTGGAAGATCCACACCAGTGCGCCGAATGTCGCGGTCAACGACAGCAGGTTGAGCAGCAATGCCTTGAGCGGGATGACCACGCTGCCGGTGAGCATGAACAGCAGCAGGAACGTGATCGCCCCGATCAACGAAAGCACAAGGGGCAGAGGCCTGGTCACCGCTCGCGCACTGTCGCGATTGACTTGTGCCCACCCCGTCAGCTGGACATCCCGGCCGCCGGGAGTTGCGACGGCGTGCAGCCGATCCAGCTGGGCCTCCGACGCCGGCGAGTACAGGGGTGCGGCCGAACTGACGGTGAGGAAGGCGCTGCCATCGGTTGAGCCCGCATCCGCTGCGGGCGGCCCCACCGGACGGCCTCCGGAAAAGGCGCCGTCGGGGGACGACACCGCCGACACATCCGGCACCAACGACAGCTCCGATGCATACCGGTCCAGCTCCGGATTAGTGATCCCGACAACGTTGGGGAGCACGACGATCACATCCGTCAAGGAGTTGGTGGCGAAATCGCGCCGCAGCTCGTCCCCGACCTGACGGGCCGAGGTCGAACTGGGCAACACGCGATCGTCCAGGTAACCCCATTTGGCCCCGAGGAAAGGTGCGCCAAGGATCAGCAGCAGCGCGATGATCGCCAGCCCGACCGGAATCGCCCGTCTCATCGCGGCTTTCGCGCCGCGGTACCAGAAGGTCTCCTCGATCCTGCGTTGTACCGGCTCCGGTCGGCGGAGCAGGCGCCGCGCGGCTGTGCGGACGTCGGGCGAGTCAAGGCGCGCGCCGAGCAGCACGATGGCCGCCGGGGTGATCGTCACCGACGCAATGGCGGTGAACGCGATCACCGCGACGCCCGCCACCGCGAACGACTTCAAAAAGTAGATCGGCAACAGCGCCATCGCGGCCATCGAGAGGGCAACCGTCATCGCCGAAAACAGCACCGTCCGGCCGGCGGTGGCCAACGTGCTCCGCAGTGCCGCGTCGCGCGGTGCACCGTCGGCGAGTTCGTCGCGAAAGCGGGTGATGATCAGCAGCGTGTAGTCAACGGCCAACGCCAGACCGATCGCGAGGATCAGGTTCAACGCGAAGACCGATACGTCGGTGGCCAAAGCCACCGCACGCAGGACCGCCATCGCGCCCAGAATCGCGAACACACCGACCGCCAACGGCAGCGCCGCCGCGAACATGCTACCGAAAACCCAAACCAGGACTAGGAAACACAGCGGAAGCGAGATCGCTTCCATCACCAGCAAGTCCTTCTTGGTCTGGTCGATCATCTGCAGGTTGCCCACCGCGTCGCCGCCCACGGTCACCGTGACGCCCGTCAAGGCCGGCAACCGATCGGTAATGGTCTTGGCGTGCTTTTGGGCACCACTTTCACCGCCGGTGATGCCCGCGACGACCAGTCCGGTCTTCCCGTCGCGGCTGATCAATTGCTGCGCCGCCGCCGGGGGCATCGTCCATGCGGACTTCACCCCCGTCACGAACGGGAAGCTCGCCAGGTACGCGACGAGCTGGGCGGCGGCGACGTCCGCAGCCTCGCCGTGTACGCCGGCGTCGGAGGTGACCGCGACGATCAGCCGCATGTCACCTTGACCGAACTTGTCGGACAGTACCTGCGCGGCGCGCCATGATTCGGCCGTCTGATCCCGGAAACCGCCTGGGGACAGGTTCTTGGTGACCGGGATGCCGACGATCGCCGAGACCACCATGACGAGCAACGCGATACCGATGATCCGGCGGGGCGTGGCGAGGGCCAGTCGTGCGATTGCGTGCAGCATTCACGGACCTTCCGGCGCGGCGGTTCAGGAATTGGCGGTGGGAGCTGCCATGAACGCACCGTAGAAGCGACCGGATGGCACTGACACGCGTAGCCGACTACCTGAATCAGGCGGCATCGCCGGTGTTGTCGTGAGTAGTCAGCGCGCCGTCGCGACGGATCCGGCGGTGCCGAAGCCCAAACGCTTACGCAGGCCGCAGAGGCCGCTTCATGCTACAGACGATGCTCCATTCGAAATACAAGTCACCCTCTTTGTCATAGCCCTTGAAGTGGTGGGCGACCTGGGTACGTTGCACCGAGGAGTTGACGATCTCCCACCCTTGTTCCCCATAGGTTTTCGCCAGTGAGCTCAGCTCGTCCAACAGCGCGGGCAAGGACTCGTTCGTGTTGTAGATGAAGGTGTTCTCCCACCGTTGCGGATACCACTGTCCGTCTGAAGCCAGCCACCAACCAGGCCCGGGCGAAGGAGTGTTCATGTCCCGGCATCCTACGGAGCCCTGAGCAGCTGGAAAAAGATCATTCAGTGACATTTCAGGTAATACTGGCGACCCGCCGGTCCCGCTGGTCGAGATCGGGTTTAACAACCCGCGACACAACCTGTTTGCGGGTCCACTGCGACACGTCCCCCAGGCTCCCCGGCACCGGCCGGGCACCGTGCGTCACACGCGATAGACGCGGGCGGCGTTGTCGTGGGCGATCAGGTCGACCACCCGGATGGCGTCGCTCTCGCTCCAGTCGCCGTCGGCGACAAACTCCCTGAGCACACGGTGAATACCGTTGCGCCACAAGGCCGCACCGAGAAAGTGCAGTTCCGCGGGACCGAAGCCGTCCGATGAGTACAGGAGCTTGCCGAACGGCGCCAGCTCCAGCAGCCGGGCAATGAATGCCGGCGCCCGAGCTCCCAGATGGTTGACGCTCAACCCGCCGTCGACGTAGACGTTGTTGAACGCCTGCGCCAGATATCCGGCTTCGCGCTCAAAGGGGTAGCAGTGCAACAGCACGATCGGGGTGCCCCCGGATTGTCGAAGGAAGTCGAGCAGCAGAAGCGGGTTGGCATGGTGCAGATCGCAGTCCCGGTCGCCGAAGCCGACGTGGAATTGCAGCGGCTTGCCAAGGCGCAGCGCCTGATGCAACCCGAAACGCAGCAGCACCCGGTCCTGTAATCGGATACCACCGCGATCGCGCCACCGGCCGGCCGCCTCGGCAACCTGCGACGCCGACGGCTCGGTCAGATCGCCGTCGAATCCGCCGCGGTAGGCCAGGATCGACTTGGAGGCGACCGCGCTGGCCGCGCGCCGGTGCATGATCTCCGCGAACGCCGAGGCGTAGTCGCCCGGCGCCCGCGCGGCCTGCTCGGCCACCTGTTCCAGACGAACGATCTCGTGAGCGCGGTTGCCGGACAGTGCGCTCAGCTGCAAGACGCCCGCGACATCGCCGCCGATCCCCGTGTCCACCAGCCAGTCGCTCACCCCGGCGGTCGGCAAGAACAGGCCGGCCAGCTCGGTCTCGCTGAATTGGCCGCGACGCTCCCAATATGCCTGCGGGTCAGCGTGTTTGGGCAAGCCGATGACGGGGCCGCACTGCGCGCGCACGGCGAAGCCGAGCTGGGAATCGAAACCCGAGTCTGCAAGTGGTTCGGTGTTGGCCTCGTTGAGGGCGTTCTCGAACCGGATCCGGTCCCCGGCCGTCAACCAGCATCCGTGGACGTGCTGGTCGATCAACGCCACGTCGGCGATGTGTTGCGCCAGAGCCGACAAGCCGGGCACGCTCAAAGGCTCCAGGCCATGCGGAACTTATCGGCCAGCTGCTCGGGGCCGAGGTCGGCGTAGCGCTCCTGCTCCAGGCGGCGGACCGCGACTACCATGTCGACCACCGGATCGCCCAGGATGCTCCGTAGCAGTGTCGAATTGTCAAGTGCGGTGATGACTTCCACCTGGTCATCGGGCAGGCGCACGATACCGGCGCGCTGGCGGTCCGAATCGGAAAGCTTTGCCGGGTCGACGGTGGTTTCGGGTGGCAGTGCCGCCCGACGCTTGATCCCGTCCAGCGCCAGCCCGAGTATCGCCGCGGACGCGAGGTACGGGTTCGCCGACGGATCGACGATTTTGACTTCGACGTTGCCGCCGCGCGGGCTGCCCGGACCGCCTTTGACGAATCGCACTGCCGCCTCACGGTTCTCGATACCCCAGCACGCGTAGGCCCCGGACCAGTTACCGGGCTGCATCCGCAAACCCGAGACGATCGATCCGCACAGGATGCCCTGGGCTTCGGGTAGGCCGCTGATGACCCCCGCGACCGCGCTCTCCCCCGCCGGCGTCATACCCGCCGCGCCGGTCCCGTCGGAAAACACCGGACCTTCCGGCGTGACCAGCGAAAAGTGTTGGTGTGCACCCGATCCGACGCTGCCCGCGAAGGGCACCGGTGACAGGCTGACGCGGAGCCCGTGCCGGCGGGCGGCCCGGCCGATCACGAGGCGGGTCAATGCCAGTTGATCGGCCGCGGCCACCGGCGGCAACGGGGACAGCGAGATCTCGAACTGGTTGGCCCCGTATTCGGGATGGAACTGCTCGATTCCGACGCCGGCCGCGGTGGCCGACGCGTTGACGTCACGGACGAACGCCTCGTGCTCGAGGACGCCGGCGAGGCCGTACTGCGCCCACAGCGCCGAAGGCAGCCGGCCACCGTGCGGGTCGACCAAAAGGAACTCGATCTCGTGACCGATCGCCGCCTCGATGCCGGCACCCTTGAGCGCGGCCTCCACCCGGCCCAGCGTTCCCCGGCCGCACGCCGCCACGGGTGTGCCGTCCTGCTCGAAAAACGAGGCGGGCGCCCAGGCTAACCCGTCGCCGACGATCCGTAATGCCGAAAGGTCGATGCGCAGACGCTGATCGCCCACCACACCGACGTCATCGGTGAACGCGATGCCGCTCTGGTCGATCGCGAAGGCATGCCACGAGGGACTGGCGCCCAGGCCGGGATCGGCGAACGTGTTGGTCCGCCGGATGGGGACCGTTTTGGCTTGCGTCAGCCCGGCGGGGTTCACGACGGTGCCGATGACCGTGTCGACGCCTTCGGCCTCTAGCTGGGCGATCGCGGCGGCGGCGAGCGGGGTGGCTGTCATGGCAGCCATTCTGCAGTGCGGATCAACCGGTGCAGGGACTGAGCAGGTGCTGAAGTGCGCGGATGTCGCGCGCCGGCGCCTACGCGCGGCTGGGCAACGTCAGCTTGCAGGCCTGGCCGATGTCCAGGGTCCGCAAGACCCGTCCCATGCCGACCCACAACGCGCACGACAGGGCCAGGTCGGCGAGTAACTCCTCGGAGAACTGCTCGTTGCACCTGCTCCAGAAGTCTTCGTCGTCGCGCAGCGCAGTGTGCTCGGTGGCGAATCGGTGGGCGAACTCGGCGGCCAGCCGCTCCTGTTCGCTGTAGCCGGTCCAGGTGCGCCACTCCGTCGCGTGGTAGTAGAGCTCCTCGTCCACGCCGGCGGCGGGCCCGTCGGCGTCCCGGGTGTTGACGCACACGACGCATTCGTTGCTGTGTGCGATCACCGCGCGCGCGAGCTCACGGGTGCGCAGCGGCAGCCGGTTCTTGGTGTACACGACGCGGCTGAAGTTGGCGAGCGCCCCGCCGAGCTCCGGGGATTTGGTGGCCCAGCCGTAGACGTCGTCGTCAGCGAATGTTCCGATTCGGCTCATGGCGCGATGCTACGCCCGCCCCGCACATCGCCGGGCTACGGACCGGCCGAGTCGGTGACCGCGGTGAGCTCGTCGTCCTGCCAATCGCGTTGCGCCAGAACGCGATGCGCGATACGTTCGAGCGCGGCCCGCACCTCATCGCGGTCCGGTTGTCCCTCGAAGCCCGGCGATCCGGCCAGCTTGTCGACGAACCAGGCCAGCAGCAGCGAGTACACGTAATCGACCTGCTGGGCCCCGGCCGGGGTCAGGTACATCGCTTCGCCGTCGCGCTGCGCGTACCCGGCGGCGACCAGGCTGGAGAAGGTGGGTTCCAGCACCTCGAAAGGTATCCGCAAGTAGTCGCCGATGTCGGTGATCCGGGCCGTCCCGTTCATCCGGGTGTAGCGATTGATGCGCAGGACGCCCCACAGCCCGGCGACGTCGAGCTGGCAATCGGGCCGCATCGCGATGCTGCGCAGTCGCACCCCGGGATCGCCCCGCAGCATGCGTGCAATGGCGTTCTCCAGCAGGCGTT
>DASSGQ010000385.1:0-22170 GCA_035693385.1 Mycobacterium sp. | reverse complement strand
ACACGGCCCCGCTGCTGGGCATTCCGATCGCGGTCAAGGACGACGTCGACGTTGCCGGGGTGCCAACGGCTTTCGGCACCGAGGGATATGTCGCACCCGCCGCCCACGACGCCGAGGTGGTGCGCCGCCTCAAAGCGGCCGGCGCGGTGATCGTCGGCAAGACCAACACCTGCGAACTGGGCCAATGGCCGTTTACCAGCGGACCCGGATTCGGTCACACCCGTAATCCCTGGTCGCGCCGGCACACCCCGGGCGGATCGTCGGGCGGCAGCGCGGCCGCGGTCGCCGCGGGCCTGGTCACCGCCGCGATCGGCTCCGACGGCGCAGGCAGCGTCCGCATCCCCGCCGCGTGGACGCACCTGGTGGGTATCAAGCCGCAACGTGGCCGCATCTCCACCTGGCCGTTGCCGGAGGCATTCAACGGCATCACGGTCAATGGCGTGCTGGCCCGCACGATCGCCGACGCCGCGCTGGTGCTCGACGCCGCATCCGGAAACGTCGAGGGTGACCGGCACAAACCACCCCCGATCACGGCATCCGACTATGTCGGAATCGCGCCCGGCCCGCTGAACATCGCGCTGTCAACACGATTCCCCTACACCGGCTTTCGGGCCAAGTTGCACCCGGACATCCTGACCGCGACGCGGGCCGTGCGCAGGCAGCTCGAGCTACTCGGCCACACCGTGGTGCCCGGCAACCCCGATTACGGCCTGCGATTGTCGTGGGACTTTCTCGCCCGGTCCACCTCGGGCCTGCGGGACTGGGAGGAGCGGCTGGGTGACGGCGTCATCCTGGATCCCCGCACCTTGTCCAACCTGCGGATGGGCCATGTGCTGGGACAAGCGGTTCTGCGCAGCGCGCGCCGGCACGAAGCCGCCTCCCAGCGCCGGGTGGGCTCGATCTTCGACATCGTCGACGTGGTGGTGGCACCGACCACCGCCCAGCCGCCGCCCTTGGCGCGCGCGTTCGACCGGTTGGGCGGCCTCGGCACCGACCGCGCCATGATCGCCGCGTGCCCGTTGACGTGGCCGTGGAACGTCCTGGGGTGGCCATCCATCAACGTGCCGGCGGGCTTCACTTCCGAAGGTTTGCCGATCGGTGTGCAGCTGATGGGGCCGGCAAACAGCGAGGGCCTCCTGATCTCGTTGGCGGCGGAGCTGGAGGCCGTCTGCGGGTGGTCGACCAGGCAGCCCGCGATCTGGTGGAACGCGGGCACAGACGTGCCTCCCGCGCCCAGCTCGGCGCCCTCGAGAAGGTGACTGCCGGGACCGCGCGGCAGCGCCGCGAGCCCGCAGCGTCAAAAGCCAAGCCGACCGAGCTGTTTGGGGTCGCTCTGCCAGTTCTTGGCGACCTTGACGCGCAGGTCGAGATAGATCTTGGTGCCCAGCAGCTTCTCGATCTGGGCGCGCGCGGCGGTACCCACTTCCCTCAGCCGGGCGCCACCCTTGCCGATCACGATGCCCTTCTGGCTGTCCCGCTCGACGTACAGCAGCGCGTGCACGTCGATCAGGTCGTCGCGCCCCTCCCGCGGGGAAACCTCGTCGATCACCACCGCCAGCGAATGGGGCAGCTCGTCGCGGACCCCCTCCAGCGCGGCCTCGCGGATGAGCTCCGCCATCAGGACCTCTTCGGGTTCGTCGGTCAGCTCACCGTCGGGGTAATAGGCGGGTCCGGGGGGCAACGCCGCGGCGAGCACGTCGATCAACACCTCGAGCTGCTCGCCGGTCACCGCCGACAACGGCACGATCTCGGCCGAATCGTTCACCAGCTCACTGACCGCCATCAGCTGCGCGGCGACGCGATCCTTGGGCACCTTGTCGATCTTGGTGACGATGACGACGAGCTTCTGGACGGTCGCGGTGCGCGCGACCGAACGGATCTGGTCGACGATCCACCGGTCGCCCGGACCGAGCGCCTCATCGGCCGGGATGCACAGCCCGATGACGTCGACCTCGGCGTAGGTGTCGCGGACCAGGTCGTTCAGCCGCTGGCCCAGCAGGGTGCGCGGCCGGTGCAGGCCCGGGGTGTCGACCAGGATCATCTGGAAGTTCTCCCGGTGCACGATCCCGCGAATGGTATGCCGCGTCGTCTGCGGCCGCGTCGAGGTGATCGCCACCTTGGTGCCGACCAGCGCGTTGGTCAGCGTCGACTTACCGGTATTGGGACGGCCGACCAGACATACGAAGCCCGAACGGAATTCGGTCATGCTCACAGCACGACACCGGCCCGGTCGGTGACGATGATGACGGCCGTCGGCGACAGTTTGCGAACCGCCTCGATCCCGGGGTCATCGGCGGATGCTGCCACCAGGACGGCGGCGGCCAGCCCGGTCGCACCACTGGATGCGGCCGCGGCCACCGCCGCCTGCAATCCGGTCAACTTCAACGCCGGCAGGTCCACCGGCGCAGCCGCATACGTGCGGCCGTCGACATCCCGCACCGCGGCGGCGCTGTCGGCTTCGGCGCGCGCCATCGCGGCCCGCGCCAGCACCACCAACTTGGCGTCCTCGGCGGCCAACTGCTCAGTCATGTTGATTGGGCTCCCCACCATTCGGCCCATCGAGACTGTCGGATTCGGCCGGGCTCAACAGGACGGTGGTGACCCGAAGCCGCCCCCGATCATCGGTGCCGCCCTCGGCGCGCAACCGCAAGCCATGTGACACCACCTCGGACCCCGGCAACGGAACGCGGCCCAATTCCAGGGCCAGCAGGCCGCCGACGGTGTCGACGTCGAGATCGTCGTCGAATTCCACGCCGTACAGTTCGCCGACGTCTTCGATCGGCAGCCGCGTCGAAACTCGAAAACATTTGTCGCCCAAGTCTTCTATGGGCGCCGTCTCCGCCTGGTCGTACTCGTCGGCGATCTCGCCGACGATCTCTTCCAGCACGTCTTCGATGCTGACCAGTCCGGCGATCGCGCCGTATTCGTCGACGAGCAGCGCCATGTGGTTTCGGTCGTGCTGCATCTCACGCAGCAGCGCGTCCAGCGGCTTGGAGTCGGGCACGAACACCGCCGGGCGCATCACGTGCGACACCGTGGTGTCCTGGCCGCCATCGGCCGACAAGAACGTCTGCTGGACAAGGTCTTTCAGGTACACGACCCCGACGACGTCGTCGACGTTTTCGCCGATCACCGGAATGCGGGAATGCCCGCTGCGTACCGCCAAGTTCGTTGCCTGAACGGCCAACTTGTCGCTTTCGATCCAGATCATCTCGGTGCGCGGCACCATCACCTCGCGGGCCGGGGTGTCTCCGAGTTCGAAGACCGACTGGATCATCCGGCGCTCGTCGGCGGCGACCACGCCGCGCTGCTGGGCCAAATCGACGACTTCGCGCAGTTCGATCTCGGATGCGAACGGCCCGTTCCGCAAGCCCCGCCCCGGTGTGACCGCGTTTCCGAGGACCACCAGCAATCGGCTGAGCGGCATCAAAAGCCACGAGATCGCCCGCAGCGGCAACGCCGTTGCCAACGCGATGGGATACGCGTGCTGGCGGCCGAGGGTGCGTGGGCCCACTCCGATCACGACGAAGCTGACCACCACCATGGTGGTCGCGGTGCCGAACAACGCCCAGCTCATGCCGAAGTTGTCGTAGAGGAACACCACCACCAATACGGTCGCGGTGATCTCACAGGTCAGCCGCAGCAACACCATCAGGTTGATGTAGCGCGGCCGCTCGGTCACGACCTTGCACAGCGACACCGCGCCGGGGCGCCCGTCGCGGACCAGTTCCTGCACCCGTGCCAGCGACACCGTGCTGATGGCGGCGTCGATCGCCGCGAAAAGGCCGCCCAGAGCAACCAAAGCGATCGCGCCGAACAACTGGGACAGGCCGGTCAATTGTCGAAATACCTTGACTTGTCCAGCAACCGGCGGTCCCGCTCCTCCTGGAGGACGTTGTGGTAGGCCTCGACCTGTTCGGCGACCCACTCCTCGAGCAGCCGCTCCTGCAGGCCGAACATCTCTTTTTCCTCGTCCGGCTCCGCATGGTCGTAGCCGAGCAGATGCAGCACACCGTGAATCGTCAGCAGCGCCAACTCGTGTCCGAGGCTGTGACCCGCCGCGGCCGCCTGCTCGGCAGCGAATTCCGGGCACAGCACGATGTCGCCCAACATCGACGGCCCCGGCTCGGGGGCGTCGGGGCGGCCGCCCGGCTCGAGCTCGTCCATCGGAAAGCTCATCACGTCGGTCGGTCCGGGCAGGTCCATCCAGCGCATGTGCAGGTCGGCCATCGCCGCGGTATCCAACAACACCATCGACAGCTCGGCGGCGGGGTTGACGTCCATGCTGGCGATCACAAATCGCGCGACGCTGACCAGTTCGGCTTCGGAGACGTCGATGCCCGACTCGTTGGATACCTCAATGCTCATAGATGCTCATAGCTACTCACGGATGCTCACAGATGCGCTCATAAGAATGTTCACCGCACCCATCATCGGCGATTGCGGACACCGGACGCTCGCCGAGCGGCCCGGTTCATCCCCGAACCGGGCTCCTCGTACCTGGCATAGGCGTCGACGATCTCCGAGACCAGCCGGTGGCGCACCACATCCACGCTGGTCAGCTCCGCGATGTGGATGTCCTCGACATTCTCGAGGATGTCGATCGCCGAGCGCAGGCCGGATCGGGCACCGCCGGGGAGGTCGATCTGGGTCATATCCCCGGTGACGACGATCTTGGATCCGAAACCGAGCCGGGTGAGGAACATCTTCATCTGCTCGGCGGTGGTGTTTTGCGCCTCGTCGAGCACGATGAAGGCGTCATTCAAGGTCCGGCCCCGCATGTATGCCAGCGGTGCGACCTCGATGACCCCGGCGGACATCAGCTTCGGGAGGAGCTCGGCATCCATCATGTCGTACAGCGCGTCATACAGCGGCCGCAGGTACGGGTCGATCTTCTCGCTCAGTGTGCCCGGCAGAAATCCAAGGCGCTCACCGGCTTCCACCGCCGGTCGGGTCAGGATGATCCGGCTTACCTGCTTGGTCTGCAGCGCGCGGACGGCCTTGGCCATCGCCAGATACGTCTTCCCGGTGCCCGCGGGGCCTACACCGAACACGATGGTGTTGGCGTCGATGGCGTCGACGTAGCGCTTCTGGTTCAAGGTCTTGGGCCGGATCGTGTTTCCCCGGCGCGACAAGATGTCCAGGGTGAGCACCTCGGCCGGAGACTCGTTGCCGGTGCCAACCAGCATGGCGACGCTGTGGCGCACCACCTCTGGCGTCAACGGCTGGCCGCCGGCCACAATCGCGACCAGCTCCGAGATCACCCGCTCCGCCAGCGCCACGTCGGCCGGCTCACCAGAGAGGGTGACGGCATTGCCCCGCACATGCAGGTCGGCGTTCAGCGTGCGTTCCAGGGCGCGCAGGTTCTCGTCTGCCGAACCCAGCAGTCCCACCACGAGATCGGGCGGAACGTCGATGCTGCTGCGAACTTGAGCGTCGGCCTGGAGGGCTCCGGATGCGGCGGCAGCGCTGATCTCGCGGGGCGTCACGTGGTTTCCGATGCCTGCTTTCTCGGCTTGTCAGGGGTCTGCTCGGCTGCCCCAGTCTACCGCCGGCCGGGACGGTGACCCAACGGTCGACGAGGGAATCACCGATGCATCCCGTCGTTGGGTTCACTTTCGGTGTTGCGACTCTCCACCGGCACGTCCCATCGCGGGGTCAGCACACCCAGCGCGCCCAACGCCACCGCGGCAGCGGTCGACGTCCGTAACACCTGCGGACCAAGCCGCACCGCCACTGCGCCCGCCTCGGTTAACGCCGCGATTTCATCGGGCCCGATACCGCCTTCGGGACCGACCAGAAGCAACAGCGAGTTTGCTTGCGTGCCGGCGATGTCCGGAAAGACATCCGCAAGCCCATCGGTCGCCGACTCGTGCAAGACCAGGACCGCGGCGCCGGCCGCTACCTCGTCACGCACCCGCTGGATCAGGCCCGCGGTGGACAGCACGCCCTCGACCGGCGGGATGTGCGCGCGGCGGGATTGCCGGGCCGCCGAACGGGCGACGGCACGCCACCGGCGCAGACCCTTGTCGACTCGGGCACCTTCCCAGGTGGCCACGCAGCGGGCGGCCTGCCAGGCGAGGAAGGCGTCGGCACCGGCTTCGGTCGCCAGTTCGATCGCCAACTCCGAACGCTCGGACTTGGGCAGCGCCTGCACCACGGTCACCGCCGGCCGCCCGGGCGCGACGCTCCAGCGTCCCAGCACCCGCGCGTGCAGGCCATCGCGGCCCGCGCGCTCGACCTGACAGCGGGCGAGGCCTCCAGCGCCGTCGCCGAGCACCAGTTCCTCGCCGGGTCGGATCCGCCGCACGGTGGCGGCGTGAAACCCTTCGTCGCCGTCGACGACCGCCAGGGCACCGGTATCGGGCAGTGCGTCAACGTAGAACAGCGTCGCCACCATCTGCGCGGGCCCTCAACGCTCCCGATTAGCGCCCGGTGAAGGTCTCGCGGAGCCGGCTGAACAGCCCGCCGCCGGCGTGGGTCGAACGGACTTCGGGCACATCGCGGCCGCGGCGATTCTTCAGCTCACGCAGCAGTTCGGTGTCATGGTGGTCCAGCCGGGTGGGCACCACCACCTCGACATGGGCATGCAGATTGCCCCGTGCGCTCGACCGCAGGTGCGGCATCCCCTGACCCCGCAGCGTGATGACCGAACCGGGCTGCGTGCCAGGTGCGATGGTGATCTCGGTGGTTCCGTCCAGGATGGCCTCGACGCTGACGGTGGCGCCCAGCGCCGCGTCGACCATCGGCACCGAAACCGTGCAGTGCAGGTCGTCGCCCTCGCGCACGAAGATGTCATGGGCCTGCTCATGGACCTCGACATACAGGTCACCCGCGGGCCCTCCCCCGGGCCCGACCTCGCCTTGGGCGGCCAGCCGAACGCGCATGCCATCGCCGACACCGGCGGGAATCTTGACGCTGATCTCGCGGCGGGCGCGCACCCGCCCGTCGCCCACGCATTGGTGACACGGGTCGGGGATGACCACCCCGACGCCGCGGCAGGTGGGACACGGCCGTGACGTCACCATCTGGCCCAGCAACGAACGCTGCACCGTCTGAATCTCCCCGCGACCACCGCAGGTGTCGCAGGGGACGGGCACGGAATCGGCGTTGGTGCCCTTGCCCTGGCACCGATCGCACAACACCGCGGTGTCGACGGTGACCTGCTTGGTCACACCGCTGGCGCACTCTTCGAGATCCAGCCGCATCCGCAGCAGCGAATCCGACCCCGGCCGAACCCGGCCGATAGGACCGCGCGAGGCCGCACCTCCGCTGAAGCCGCCGCCGAAGAAAGCCTCGAACACATCGCCCAAGCCACCGAAACCACCGAAACCGCCGGCCGACGCGGCGTTTTCCATCGGATCGCCGCCCAGGTCGACGATCCGGCGTTTCTCGGGATCGCTCAGCACCTCGTAGGCGACGCTGATTTCCTTGAACTTCGCCTGCGCAACCTCATCGGGATTGACGTCGGGATGCAATTCGCGCGCCAGCTTGCGGTACGCGCGTTTGATATCCGCATCACTGGCGTTTCTACCAACGCCCAGCAGCCCGTAATAATCGCGTGCCACGCCGACTCTCCTAATAGAGCTTCTCAAGCCGCATCTAAGCGGCTGTTCACAAATCCCACAGCGGGCGCGCGTTCATCGAGCACCCAGAACTTCGCCAATATAAAGAGCAACCGCGGCGACGCTGGCGATAGTTCCCGGATAGTCCATCCGGGTGGGCCCCAGCACACCCATACCGCCGTACACGGTATCCGAGCTGCCGTAGGCGGTGGACACCATCGAGGTGCCCACCATCTGCTCGACGGCCGTCTCGTGGCCGATGCGCACCGTCACTTTGCCGGCTTGCTGCTGGGCCGCCAGCAATCGCAGCACCACCACCTGCTCCTCGAGGGCCTCCAGGATGGACCGCAGCGAACCGCCGAAATCCGCGGCGTTTCGGGTCAGGTTGGCGGCGCCCCCCATCAGCAGGCGCTCTTCAGTGTGCTCTAGCAGCGACTCCAGCAACACCGTCGCGGAGCGGCCCACCGCGTTGCTCAGGTTGCTGGCCAGCCCGCTGCGCCCGACGAGATCACCGGCCAAGTCTGCCACCGCGGTCGACGCGACCGACAGCCTCTTGCCGACCAGCGCCTGGCCGAGCATCTCACGCAGCTGGGAAAGCTGGTGGTCGTCGATCACATCACCGAGTTCGACGATGCGCTGGTCCACCCGGCCTGAGTCCGTGATGACCACCATCAGCAACCGGGCCGGTGACAGCGCGACCACTTCCAGGTGGCGAACCGTCGACGTCGATAACGTCGGGTACTGAACCACGGCCACCTGGCGGGTCAGTTGTGCCAGCAGCCGTACCGCGCGCCGCAGCACGTCGTCGAGGTCGACACCGGACTCCAGAAAGCTTTGAATTGCGCGCCGCTCGGCCGATGAAAGCGGCTTGACGTCGTCGAGCCGGTCGACGAACTCGCGGTAGCCCTTTTCGGTGGGTACCCGCCCAGAGCTGGTATGCGGCTGGGTGATGTAGCCCTCAGCCTCCAGCACCGCCATGTCGTTGCGGACTGTGGCGGACGAGACACCCAGGTTATGACGCTCCACCAGGGACTTCGAGCCGATCGGTTCCTTGGTGGCGACGAAGTCGGCGACGATGGCGCGCAGCACCTCGAAGCGACGGTCGTCGGCACTTCCCATCGGCTCCCACCTCCTTGATCGCATCCATTTTACGGTCTCAAGCGGTGTGAACTGCCATTTACGGTCCTCTCGCGGCGACCGCGAGCGAATTCCCGACTAGCCTGTCCAGCATGTATTCGTCGGGCTCGGGCGACGCACCAGGGAAGACCCGCCAATGATTTTCAAAGGCGTGCGCGACGGCAAACCGTATCCCGACCATGGGCTGTCGTACAAAGACTGGTCCCACATACCTCCGCAGCAAATCCGGCTCGACGAATTGGTCACCACGACGACCGTGCTTGCGCTGGACCGTCTGCTCTCGGAGGACTCCACCTTCTACGGGGATCTTTTCCCGCACGCCGTGCGGTGGAAGGGCATTACTTATCTCGAGGACGGCCTGCACCGTGCGGTACGCGCCGCGCTGCGGAATCGCGTCGTGCTGCATGCCCGGGTATTCGACATGGAGGTGCCGCTGAGCCAGCAGACGCATGTGGATCGGGACTCGCGCACGCGCCGATTCTGAGCCCGGCGGTCAACGCGGTCACGTTTGTGCGTCGACAGGTGTCGACGTAGTGAGGACCCGGTCAAGGTCCAGCCGCGACTTCCGAGGAGGATCGCCATGCCCCGTCTCAACGGAGTGTCCGACCGCGACGCCGGCCCGGGCGCCAAGATCGCCTTCTTCTTCACCAAGCGCAAGCTGGCCAAGATGACCGGCCTGGAGACGGCCGGAATGCTGGAACCGCTTCGGATGTATGCGCACATCCCGCGACTGCTCAACGCGTACGGCAGGCTGGAACAGGCCGAATCGAAGCTGGATATCCTCAGCCCCCGCCACCGCGCGCTGGCCGAGCTGAAGTCGGCGACGACGGTGCGCTGCGAGTACTGCATCGACCTCGGTTCGCAGATCGCCCGCCAGTGGGGACTCACCGACGAGGAACTGCTCGCCCTGTCCGACTACCAGAACGCCTCGTGCTTCTCCGACCTCGACAAGCTGATCCTGGAGTACGCGACCGCGATCAGCCGCACCCCGGTCGAGGTGAGCGACCGGCTTTTCGACGCGCTGCGCGCGCATTTCGACACCCCGCAACTGGTCGGGCTTACCCATGTCATCACGCTGGGCAACCTTCGTGCCCGTTTCAACGTTGCGCTCGACATCGGCTCGTCGGGCTTTTCCGGCAATCGGGTATGCGCCCTACCCGACGCTTTCCCGGACGCCGGTCGCAGGTGACCGCGCCGGATATGCCGGATGGAGCACTGACGGCACGCTTCGAGGCGGCCCGCCCGCAGCTGGGCGCGATCGCGTACCGCATGCTGGGCTCGATCGACGACGCCCAGGACGCCGTGCAGGAGGCGTGGCTGCGGCTGAGCCGCGCGAACGCCGGGATCGCCAACGTCGATGCCTGGCTGACCACCGTGGTGGCCCGCATCTGCCTGAACACGCTGCGCGATCGGCACGCCCGCGGCCGCGAGGAACCGGTCGCGCACCTGCCGGACCCGATCGTCGACGTGGAGGGCGAGTTCGACCCCGAGCATCGTGCGATGTTGGCCGACGCGGTGGGGCTGGCGTTGTTCGTCGTGCTGGATACGTTGCCGCCGGCCGAACGGCTGGCGTTTGTGCTGCACGACGTGTTCGCGGTCCCGTTCGACCAGATCGCACCCATCGTGGATCGGACGCCCGAGGCGACGCGCAAGCTGGCCAGCCGGGCGCGCCGCCGCATCGAGCAGGCCCACCCCGCTCCCGACGGGGATATGGCCGCTCAACGCGAAGCGGTCGACGCGTTCTTCGCGGCGGGGCGCACCGGCGACTTCGACCGGCTGGTGTCGGTGTTACATCCCGACGTGGTCTTGCGCGGCGACTTCGGCCCGGACGCCGTGTTCCGCACCGAGGGCGCGTCCGCGGTGGCCAAGCTGGCCCGCAGTTACGCGGGACACGAGCGCGAGGCGCGGGCAGCCACCATCAACGGCGCCGCGGGTGCGGTCATCTTCGTGGGCGGCCGCGCGACGGCCATCATGGGTTTTGTGGTGCGCGCCGGCCGCGTCACGGCGGTCGACGTCCTCGCCGACCCCGCACGCCTCGCGCGGATCGACTTGAGCGCGGTAACTGGCTAGCCAGTCGCCGCCTGTATCAGACCGATCGCGGAGTCGTGTTGCAGTATCCAGTTGCCGCCTTCGTTGACGAACCCGAGGTTCTTGGTGACCGGTCCGGCGAACTTCGGACCCGTGATGGCGACGTCCGCGGTCACCGCGTTGGGGCCGGCCGGCTGAATGTTCGTCACGGCGAACTGCTCCGGAAACTTCCCTTCCCGGTAGGCCTTACGCAGGTCGTGGTCGGCGACATGGCCCTCTTCGGGACCGATGCCGCCTTGGACCAGATTGTCCTTGGTCGTGTACGACACGCCGGGATCGGTGGCCTGGTTGCAGAGGCCGGACAACTGGTCCGGGCTCGGCAGCCCGGGCGGCGGGTCCTGCGGAAGCGGCGCGCCGATCGCCGCCAGTTGCACGGCAGAAAGATCACTCGACGGTGCGACAGAGGCGATGCCTGCGGCTGCGCCGCCGATGACGGCCAAGGCCGCCAGGCTGGTAGTTACGGATTTCACGGTTTTCCCTTCAGTGCCGTTTAGTGCCGTTCAGTGTCCCGCGGCCTGCAACAGCTCCATTGCCGAGGCACGCGACAGCATCCAGCTGCCCTGGTTGACGAAGGTTACATTCTGTGTGACCGGGCTCGGGGGCTTCGGACCCGAGACCGCGACATCAGCCGTTGCCGCGCCCGGCGCCCCCGGTTGGATGTTGGTGACGTTGAACGTCAACGGCAGGTCGCCGTTCTTGGCGGCCTTCTTCAGCTCATGGTCGGCGAGATGGGCTTCCGTCCCGCTGATGCCGCCCTCGACCAAATTGCTCTTGTTCGCGAACGGCACGCCGGGGTCGGCAAGGCTGTTCAGCAGGCCGGTCAGCTGGTCACTGGTCGGGGTGCTGGCGCCCGGAACCGGCGGCGGGTCCTGCGGCTGGGGGTACCACCCGCTTGCGGGGGAAGCTGGTCCATAAGGCGCGCCGCCCGCGGCGAGTTGCACCGGGACGGGCGTCATGGACGCGGGCGATGTCACGCCGGCCGCCGCGGCTCCGATTGCGGCCACTGCCAGCACACCCGTGGCGATGGATTTCATGGTCAGCACGGTTGGTTTCCCCCAATAGCTTTCAATAGCTTTCAGTAGCTTTCAGTAGCCCTGACACGGCACTGCGCCCCCGCGTGTCCCGTGTTGCAATTGTGCGCTCTGTTACCGCCGTTTTAAGTCTCCGAGCGGTTGCGGTATGGCCAAGGTGTGCCGCCACGGTACGGGTCGTCCGCACTGCCGGACCTGGTTTCCACACAGCGTCGCCAGCATGGGTCAGCCCTCGGCGAGGACCTCCTCGTCGGTCAATGCCGCGATCTCCAGGTAGTGGCGAGCGATCATCGTCAGGCGTTCCGGCGTGCCGCGCGCAACCTCCCGCGTCTGCAACCGATCGGCCAAGCCGGCGACGGTTCGCGTCGCGAACAGGTCCGCGACCACCGCATGATCGATTTCCAGCCAGTCACGCACCCGGGCGATGACGCTGGTGGCCAACACCGAATCGCCGCCCAATGCGAAAAAATCGTCGTGCACGCCGACCGAAGCGTGCTCGGTGCCGCCCAGCACCTCGGCGACGATGCCGGCGAGCGCGGCCTCGAGGTCATTGCGCGGGGCGCGCGCATGGGCACCCAAGGCGTCGTCGGCCTGGTTCTCCAACAGTGCAACGACGGCACGCCGGTCCAGTTTGCCGTTCGGGGTCAATGGAATCCGTTCCAGAAACGCGGTGCGAGTGGGAATCATGTATCTCGGCAGCAGGTCTGAGACGGCCGCCGCGATGTCGCCGACTTCAGCCGGGTCGGCCGCGACGGCGGCGACGAGTTTCGGGGCATTGCCGCCGACGACGGCTGCGACGGCATGGCGGACTCCCGGCACCGTGCGAAGCGCGGTCTCTACCTCACCGAGTTCGACCCGGTACCCGCGAATCTGCACTTGGTTGTCGGCGCGACCGAGGAATTCGATGGTGCCATCGGGCCAGTACCTGGCCATGTCGCCCGTTTTGTACCAGCGAATACCGTCGTGCCTGACGAAACGCTCGGCGGTCTTTTGCGCGTCGTTGCGGTAACCCGCCGCGACATTCGCGCCGCCGACCCACAATTCACCGGCAACCCAGTCGGGACAATCGCGACCTGACGGCGCCACGACCCGACACCGCACATTGCGCAACGGAACGCCGAACGGCACCGTCGCCCAATACTCGGGCGGTTCGCCGGCCACCTCACAGATGGTGTTGTGGATGGAAGTCTCGGTGGCACCGCCAAGACCGGAGAACCGACAACCCGGCACCTGCTTGCGCAGCCTGCGAGCCAGATCGGCGTCCACCCAGTCACCACCGAGCGTGACGGCCCGCACCGAATCGCCCAGCCGATCGCCGCCGAGCTCCAAGATCATGTCCAACATGCTGGGCACACAGTTGAGAATCGAAACCCTGTGGTGGCGAAGCAAATCCACCCACATGGTAGCGGCGGCCCGCTGCTCGGCATCCACCGCGACCACCGAGCCGCCCACCGAGAACATGCCGAAGATGTCGTAAACCGAGGCGTCGAACTCGAGGGCGGACAGCGCCAGCACCCGATCGGCGCTGCCGACCTCGAACCACTCGTTGACCGCGTCGACGGTGTTCATCGCCCCGCCGTGCGTGACATCGACCCCCTTGGGCACACCGGTCGAACCGGACGTGAAGATGACGTAGGCGATCTCGCCGGTGTCCGGGAAATCCGGCGCCTCGAGCGGCTGCGCACAGGCGCGCGCCGCGCCGATCGACAGACACGAAATACCCCGACCCATATCCGAGCCCTCAACGGTCAGCGCGGCGACAACGTCCGCGGTCTGAAGTATCTTGACGCGTCGTCCATCTGGCTGGTCAAATCCGATCGGCACGTACGATGCGCCCGCGGCAAGCACACCGAGGACGGCCAGGATCTGATCGCGGCCCTTGGGTAACTGGACGGCGACGGTGTCGCCGCGCCGCACACCACGCGCACGCAGCGCACCGGCCACCGCCAGAGCGCCCTCGGCGAGTTCGCCGTAGCTCCACGCACCATCGATGTCTCCCGGTGCGTCGCCCAGACCCCACACCACGGCCGGCGCGTCCGGGTTCGTGCGGGCGTGCTCGAAGAAACCCTGGTGCAGGCACCGCCCGCTGACCGGACCGTCCGTCGCGTTGATCGCCGCGCGTACCTGCGCCTGAGCGCTCGGCAACCGCACCGCGGCTTCGGCCTCCCAGCCCGCATCCCCCTCGGCGAGCCTTTCGACTGTCTCGGTGAAGCAGGCGAACATGGAATCGATCAGGCCTTGCGGAAACGCCGACTCACGGACGTCCCAATTGAGCAGCAGTCCACCGCGCAGCTCGGTGACCTGGGCGTCGAGCAACACCTGAGGCCCCTGAGAAACGATCCACACCGGTTCACCGAATGTCTGGGTCACGTTGTCACAGAACAACTCACCCAGGTCCAGGGCGCTGGTGAACACGACGGGCGCGAGCACCGGTTCACCTCGGAATCTACCCAGGTCGCGCAGCACCTCGAGTCCGGAATACGCTGCGTGTGAACCACTTTCGTACATGCTGCGCTGAATCGTCCGGGACCGCTGCGCCACTGAGACATTTTCGGTGACGTCGACGTCCAACATGATCGACGAGGTGAAGTCCCCCACCACGCGGTCGATGTCGTGGTGCACCGATTCACGTTGGAATAACGGCACATTCATCAGGAACCTGCTTTGTGCCGACCAGCCACCAATGGTGTCGGCGAAGACCGCCGCCAATGCCATCGCGGGAGTGACACCGCGCGCGTGAGCCGCGGCCGTCAGGCGTTGCCTGGCTTCCGGCGCCAACCAGTGGTGATACCGGACGGTGCGATGCGGCGTCCGGCGGTCCCCCACCGGAACTGTCGGGAGTTCGGGTGCACCGGGCATCTCCGCCAACCGCTGCTGCCACCACTGTCGGTCTCGCTCGCGTGCTGTGGTGTCCACCCGGCGCTCGGTGCGATAACGCCGGTAGCTGTAGCCGGGCGCGGTCAGGGCCGCACCGCGGTACGACTCGGCGAGATCGGAGACCAGCACGCGGTAGCTCATCGCGTCGCCGGCCAGCATGTCGATGTCGAGGTGCAGCCGGGTGCGGTCCCCGTCATACCGGGTCAGCGTGACGTCGATGACCTGACCGTCTTCAATTCCCAGACGCTGGTGGGTTTTACGGTCGCGCAACTCTGCCAACGCGGATTCGATCGACGCCGAACTCTGGCCGCGGAGGTCGACCACCGCGAACACCGGCCTGCCCGGCTTGGCCATCGTCTGTTGCGTCCCGTCCGGGAGAAATCGCGTACGAAGCATGGGATGCGCGGCCACCAAGTCGGACACCGCGCCTTGTAGCCGTTCGGGATCTATTGCCTCGCCGTCGAATTCGACGTAGAGGTGGGCGGCGACGCCGCCCAGCTCCTGCTCGTCGGAGCGACCGATCCAGTACGCGTGCTGCATGGTGGCCAACGGATACGGCGCTTCTTCGGTCGACGATTCGGCGGGCTCCGCGGTGCGGGGCTCCGCTATGCCGAGCTGCTCGTCCGTGCCAAGCAGGCCATACCAGGAGTCAATCGTCGGGGTGGCGGCGAGTTGGGCGAAGGTGACATCGGCCCCGCGTTTACGCCAGCTCCCCGCCAGCGCCATCATGCGGATCGAGTTCAGACCCAACCGGATGAGGTCGTCGTCATCGGCGACCGCGTCGGCAGGGCAATCGAGCTGGGCAGCAACGGTAGCCCTGATCTCGTCCCTGCTGATCCGCTCGTTGCCAACCGGCTCCATTCCGGTCCCTCCTGTGCCTGTCTATGCCAACCCGCGAGCGAGCACGGCGATGCCGCGCTGCCAGAAATGCGTCAGACGGTCAATATCGGACGGCGTGAACAGGGCATCACTCCAGAGCACGCTGGTGATCAGTTGGGAGCCCTCCGGTGTACCACCTACATGCGCGCTGATGTAGAGAGCAAAACGCAGTGGCAGATCTGGTTCGGGGTCAACCGGCAGCGCACTGATGTGGGATCCGGTGAGTGGTGACCACGGTTGATCCGCGGCACCACTGAGGTCCAGACGACCCAGATAGCTGAACATGATCTGCGGTTCGGCGGCCTCCTGCAACTGCGGAACGCGGTCGACGTAATGAAGCAGACCGTAATCCAGACCGTCGTTCGGGATCGCGGCAAGATGGGCGGCCACCGAATCAAACAGTGCCCGGGCCGCCCCCGGATCATCCTCGGCCTGATCGATATCGACGGCCGCCGCACCCGCCCCAAGCCGCACCGGGAACGCAGTCGTAAACCAACCGACCGTGTTAGTGGTGTCGGTGTCCAGCACGGAGTCAGCGCGGCCATGGCCGTCCAGCGCGACGAGCGCGCCCGCAGCCGGATCCTGCGCACGCTCTCGGCGCCAACTCGCAATGGCCATTGTGGTTACGGCCAGCAGGAATTCGCGCAGACCCTCGTCTCTGGTGAGAGTGCCGAGCACGCGCTCGGTGTCGGCAACCGGGGTGAGAACCTCGGCTACTCGCAGACTGGACCAGGTGTCACGGGTCGGGTCCGGATGTCGCACACCCAATGCGGAATCGGGCTCACGAAGCTGTGAGATCCAGTAGCCGCGCTGGGCTCGCACCTCCGGAGTGGCCGCCCGTTCCCACATGAGCTCCGACCACCGGCGGTAAGAAGTGAACTCTGGCAGTGTTTTCGGCGTCGCGCCGGCTTTCACCGAGCGCCATGCCGCTGCGATATCACCCAGCATGACGTGCCAGGAAACCACGTCTACCGCCAGGTGGTGCACAGTGAGCAACAGGACCTCACCGCTCTCGGCGCCGGAGAACCACACCGCTTGCACCATCGCACCCGCGTGCGGGTCAATCTTGTCCATCGCCCGTCGCGCGGCAGCTGTAATGGTTGAGCCCAATTCAGCATCACTCGGTAGCTGCACACGGGTAAGCACGTCGGCGGCAACCACCACGCCGGGTTCGCGAGTGATCAGGCGTGGCCCCGCGGGGGTGTCAGCCAGCGTCGATCGCAGAGTGTCGTGTCCATCCAGCAACAGTTGCAGCATCAATTCGATTGACGAACGGTCGATTTCGGCGGGCAGTCGGAGCAAGACGCTATTAGTGAAGCGGCGGTAGTTTCCGTACTCGTATAACCAGGACACAATCGGCAACGGCAGCACTTCGCCGTACTCGTCGTTGGCGATCGCGGTGTCCGCGCCGAGCCGCGCGTCGATCGCGGCCGACAGTTGGCGAATTGTCGGCGCGGCGAACACCATCCGAGGGCTCAGCGCGAGACCATGCCGGCGCGCCTTGTGGACCAAGGAGATCGCCACGATGCTGTCTAAACCGAACGACAAGAAGTCGTCGTCCAAGTGCGGCACAACCCCGTTGAACTGCTCCCGGAACACTTCGCAGAGCAATCGTTCGGTCTCGGTAGGCGCCACCACCGCGCCGCCGGTGGTCTGCGAGATCACGTCCTGCGCCAGCCGATCCAATGCGTGGCCGTCCAACTTGCCGTTGGCGTTCACCGGCAGTTCAGATAGCCCGACGACGCGGGCCGGAATCATGTATGACGGAAGATCTTCGGTGAGCGAAGTGCGCAGCCGTTCCGGGTTGGCGTCCACACCCCGCTGCCACACAACGAATCCCACCAAGGCGGTGGACTCCTCGCGGCGCAGCACCGAGACGGCCGCATCGCGCACCTCGGGCCGACGACGCAGCGCGGCCTCGATCTCGCCGATCTCAACACGGTAGCCGCGAATCTTCACCTGGCTGTCGCCGCGCCCCAAATAGGCGTACCCGCCGTGCGGCAGGCGACGCACCAAGTCGCCGGTGCGGTACATGCGCTGGCCGGGACGGAAGGGGTCCGCGACGAAACTTGCTGCGGTCAGCGCGGACTGGCTGACATAGCCGCGGGCCAGCTGCGCGCCCGACAAATAGAGCTCGCCCACCACGCCGTTGGGCACCAACCGCAGCGCGGAATCCAGCACATAGCCGAAGGTTCCGGCGTTGGTCGTGCCGATCGTCGGCGCCGGATAGTCCTTGACGCGTCCCACCACCGCCTCGACCGTCATCTCGGTGGGCCCGTAACAGTTGTAGACCGCGGTCGGCGACAGTTCGCGCAGCCGTTCCCATAGTGTGCTGTCGATCGCTTCGCCGCCCAGGGCCAGCACCGCAAGACCGCGCTCCAGCAGTCCGGCGGTGCGCAATTGCCCCAACATCGACGGGGTGGTGTCGATCATGTCGACCCGGTAGCCGGCGATGCCTTCCACCAGCCGGTCCGCGTCGCGCATCTCCTCGGCGTCGAACAGGTGCAGGCAATGGCCGTCCAGCAGGCCGACCATGGGCTGCCAGGACGCATCGAAACTCAATGACCACGCGTGCGCGATACGCATCGGGCGGCCCAATCCGTTGCGGTAGAAGCGCTCCCGGTGGTCGGCGAAATAGCTGAGTATCGCCGCATTGGTGCCGATGACACCCTTGGGCTCACCAGTGGAGCCCGAGGTGAAGATGACGTACGCGCACTGCTGCGGATGCCGATGGACCACCGGCGCGGCGGCGGGACGCCGCGAAATACGTTCGGCTACAATAGGATCATCGATGATCAACGTGGGAATGCGCGCCCCGACCAACCCGGCGCAGCCGGCCGAGGCGATGACGAGGACCGGATTGGCCTGGCTCACAATGGATTCGATGCGCCCCTCCGGCAGCGCGATGTCGATCGGCAGGTAGGCGCCGCCGGCGGCGAGCACGGCCAGGATGGCCACGATGGATCGCGTCGAACGCGGCAGGGCCAGTGCCACGACGGTTTCCGGGCCTACCCCATGGTCGGCCAGCTCCCTCGCGAGCCGGCAGGCCTGCTCGCGTAGTTCGGCATAGCTGTAACGTTCCCCACTGCCTGCGGTGAGCGCGTCGGCGTCCGGTGTGGCGTGAACCTGCCGCTCGAACATCTCCCACACCGTTCCCTCGGCGAGGGGTACCGACCGGGTCGCGAGCTCACAGAACTCGGCGCGCTCGGTTGCGGTGAGTACGTCCAGCACGTCGGGGGTCTCATCGCCGATGTCGGGAAGTTGCAGCAGCACGCCACGCAGACGTTCGCAGATTTGCGCCGCCGGAAGATGCGGTAGCGCTTCGTGAATCGCCTCGACGAGCACCACCAGCGCATCGCCTCGCAGGTGGGCGACGACGGTCAACGGGTAATGGGTGAGGCTTTCCATCTCGACCGGGGAAAAGCGGGCGCCGTCGGGTGTGGTCACCGTCCTGATGGCTTCCGAGACCGGCGCGTTCTCGAAGACGAACAGGGTGTCGAACAACGTGCCACGGCCATGTGCGCGTTGCAATTCGGACAGATTGAGATATCCGATGTCGCGCATCGCCGAGGCTTCACGCTGCAACTGCGTGCATTGTTCGACCACCGAGACCGTGCCGCTCACCTGATGCACCACCGGCACGCTGTTGATGAACAGGCCGACCATGCTCTCAACACCCGCCAGATCCTCCGGACGGCCGGACACCACCGTGCCGAAAACGACATCGCGGCGGTCGGCGAGCCTGCTCAGCACGACGGCCCACGCGAAAAGCACCACCGTGTTGAGGGTGAGGCCGTTGCGTCCGGCCCAGTTTCGCAACCGCGCCGTATCGGCCTCCGACAGCAACAGTTCCGTCTGCTCCGGCACGCCGTCGCGCGCGACGACCGTCCCGTCGGCCACCATGAGCGGTGCGGACACGCCACCCAGGTAGTGGGTCCACTTGGCGACTGCCGCCGGCCTGTCCTGCTGGGCGAGCCACAGGATGTAGTCGCGATACGGGCGCGGGGCCGGTAGTGCGTGGGGCGATCCCCCCGCCCGATACACGGCCAGCATCTCGGTGAAGAACACGGCCAGTGCCCAGCCGTCCATCAGAATGTGGTGCGCGGTGAAGATCATCCGGCGCCTGGTCTCGCCGGGGACGGAGAGCACGACGACGCGCAACGCCGGGCCGCGACTCAACTCGAAGGGCCGACGCCGCTCGGAGCGTGCGATGGAGTCGAATTCCGCTGGCGTTGCGGTACGTTCGGTCCAGGGGAGCTCGGCGCGGGCGGGGACAATCTGTACTGGCTTCGGGACATCGCGATCCCAGAATGCGGCGCGCAGGTTCGGGTGCCGGTCCAGCATGGCGGCGGCGCTGCGGCGAAGCAGTTCCACGTCGACGGGCCCGTCGATATCGACCCGCAACTGCATGGTGTAGAGGTCGATGCTGTCCTCGGCCAGTCGAGACAGCGCGAACAGCCCTTCCTGCAGCGGGCTGAGGGCAAGGACGTCCTCGATCTGCGGCGGAGCTGTGGTCACGACCGCCTCACGACTGCCTGAGCCAGGATGCGTTGAGCTCGGCCAGCGCATCGGTGTCCAGCCCCGAGGCACTCATCGGCACGGATTGCCGCTCCGGCGCCGAATCCGATTCGGCCACAGGACGACTGGATGCTGCGTCGACGGCCGCGGCCAGCTCGGCGATGGTCATGTGCTCGAACACCATTGCCGGCGTCAGGTTCAACCCCTGGGCGGTGGCCCGCGCCGCCAATTGGATGGAGATGATGCTGTCACCGCCGATGGCGAAGAAGTTGTCCTCAAGGTCAACGCCGGTGATGTCGAGCAGTTCCTCCAGCAGTGCGATCAAGGCCCGTTCGGTCTCCGCGGAACCGCCGGTGACCGGTTGCGACCGCGGCACGTCGGTCGGGGTCGGCGGGGCGAGCAGCGCTTCCAGGTCGGCCGCGGGCAGCAACTCCAGCGTGGATACCGGCGAATCCGGTGTCGTCGCGAACGCGTCGAACGCGGCATCCAGAGCCGCGGCGACGAGCCCGACGGTCCGAGGTTCATAGAGGTCGGCGTTGGCGACGACCCGCACGTCGAGCGCGCCGTCCGGTGTCACGTTCATGCCCACGTTCAAGTCGAGCATTGAGATCTCAAAGTCCATGGGAAGCGGGGAGACCGTGGTCTCACCGTCCGGGGTGAGATCACGCGGCAGCAGCGCCCAGTCCTCGCCGCGGAAGTGGATCGAGTTCTGGAACAGCGGGTGATTCCGGGACGGCGAGCGTGGCGGGTTGAGCGCCTCCACCAACCGTTCGATCGGAAGTTCCTGGTGCGCCAACGCATTGAGTACCGTGTCGCGGCTGCGTGCGACCGCGGTGCGCGGACTCGGATCGTCGGACAGGTCGGTGCGTAGCACCACTACGTTGGCGCTGGGGCCGATCAGGTTCGCGGTGGCCAGGTCGACCCGAGACGCCGCCGGGCTGCCGATCGCGATGTCGGTGCCGCCGCCGAAATTGTGCAACAACACCGCGAGAACGGCCTGATAGACCGTGAATTCGGTGGTGCCATGTTGCTCGGCCAGCCTGGTGAGGGCTGCGCGACGGTCCGCAGAGACCGTGAAATTCACCACCTCCCCGCGCCTTCCCAGGACCGGCGGGCGGGTGTGGTCGGGCACGACGGAGATGTCGAAGGGCAGCGCGGCCAGCACATCGCGCCAATATGTCAGCTCCGCTTTCCCCCAGTCACTCGGCGGGTCGAACGCATTCCGTTGCCACACTGCGTAATCCGCGAATTGCAGAGGCTGCGTCGCCCACTGCGGAGCCTTTCCCGCCAACCGTGCCCGATACGCATCGACCAGGTCCTCGAACAGCACGCCCAGCGAGGTGTGATCGGTGACGATGTGGTGGACCAGCAAGAGCAGCACATGCGAATCGGGGCCAAGGGTCAACAGAGTGGGCCTGACCAGCGGCTCGGACTCCAGCGTGAACGCGTGGCGACGCAGTTCGGCGATCGCCTCATCGATTTCCTCGGCGGCGAACTCGGCCGTGAATTCGGCGGTCGCCATCTCGAACTCGAGCGTTGGGTGCACGTGCTGATACGGAACGCCTTCGTGCTCGACGAAGTTCGTGCGGAGCGCCTCGTGGCGGGCCACTACGTCGTTGAGCGCCCTGGTGAGTACAGCAGCGTCGAGTGGACCGGTGAAGCGCAGCGCCAGTGCCATGTTGAAGACGTCATTAGCGCCTCTCATGCGATATTGGAACCACATGGCGAGCTGGGAGTAGGACAACGGAGGCCGCTCGGGGCGGATCGCCTCGCCGAGTTCGGGGCGACGTGCCTGCGGCTCCGACAGGTCCGCCGCGTCCGCCGAGTTGATGTCGGCGTCGACCCCGGCGCGGAACCGTTCGACCAGTCGCGCCAATCCCGCCGGGGTGGGTGCATCGAACACGGCGCGGACGTTGCACTCGACGGAAAATTCCGCGCGGATCTGCGCCACCAGGCGGGCCGCCAGCAGTGAATGTCCGCCCAGGGCAAAGAACGAGTCCTCGGCACCGACTCGCTCCCAACCGAACAGCCGGGCGAAGATCGCGCACATTCGCTCCTCGATGGCCGTCGCCGGT
>DASSGQ010000384.1:0-7783 GCA_035693385.1 Mycobacterium sp. | reverse complement strand
TGCTGGTTTCGCGGGGATCGAAGCGGACGTTTTCCAGCAACAGGATGTCGCCGTCGGTCAGCCCCTCGGCGCGGGCCAGCGCGTCGGCGCCGACGACATCGCCGGCCAACTGCACGTGCTGGCCGAGCTCCTCGCCGAGCGCCGCCGCCACGGGCGCCAGCGACAACTTCGGATCGGCGCCGGCCTTGGGACGACCCAGGTGTGCGGCGACCACCACCTTGGCGCCGGCGTCGAGAAGCGACTTCAGCGTCGGAACCGACGCGATGATGCGCCCGGCGTCAGTGATGACGCCGTGATCGTCGAGCGGGACGTTGAGGTCGGCGCGCACCAGCACGCCACGACCCGAAACCCCCTGCTTCAACAGGTCCGAGAGCGTGTGGACGGAGGACGTCATCACGATTACAGCGACTTGCCGACCAGCGCGACCAGATCGATGAGGCGGTTGGAGTAACCCCATTCGTTGTCGTACCAGGACACCACCTTGGCCTGATTGTCGATCACCTTGGTCAGGCCGGAGTCGAAAATCGAACTGTGCGGGTCGGTGACGATGTCGCTGGAGACGATCGGCGCGTCGTAGTACTTCAGGATGCCCTTGAGCCTGCCTTCGGCGGCGGCCTTGAATGCCGCGTTGATCTCGTCGGCGCTCGCGGATTTGGACAGATCGGCGGTCAGGTCGGTGACCGAGCCGGTGGGAATCGGCACCCGCAACGCGTACCCGTCGAGCTTGCCCTTCAGCTCCGGCATCACCAGCCCGATGGCCTTGGCCGCACCGGTGGAAGTCGGCACGATGTTCAGCGCGGCGGCGCGCGCGCGACGCAGGTCCTTGTGCGGTCCGTCCTGCAGGTTCTGGTCCTGGGTGTAGGCGTGGATGGTGGTCATCAGACCCTTGACGATGCCGAACTCGTCGTGCAGCACTTTGGCCAGTGGCGCAAGGCAATTCGTCGTGCAGGAGGCATTGGAGATGATGTTCTGACTGCCGTCGTATTTGTCGTCGTTGACGCCCAGGACGATGGTGATGTCGGGGTTGGTGGCGGGTGCCGAGATGATCACCTTCTTGGCGCCGGCCTCCAAGTGACCTTTGGCCTTGGCCGCGTCGGTGAACAGCCCCGTGGATTCCACGACCACGTCGACGCCGAGGTCCGCCCACGGCGTTGCCGCCGGGCCCTCTCTTACCTCGAGCGCCTTGATTTTCGCGGTACCGACGACGATGGTGTCGTCACCTTCGAGGCTGACGTCGTAGGGCAGCCGGCCCAGGATCGAGTCGAATCGAAGCAGGTGCGCCAGCGTGGCGTTGTCAGTGATGTCGTTGACGGCGACGACCTCGATGTCGGCCCCGGAACTGCCCAAGCCCTGCGCCTGTTGAGCCAGTAAGGCCCGGTAGAAGTTGCGCCCGATTCGACCGAAGCCGTTGATGCCTACCCGGACCGTCACGTGTCTCTCCCTGTCTTCCTGTGTCCGCTCATAAGCGCTCGTCGTCAGCCTAGATCAGTAATCACCTCGGTTGCGCGCCGGTAAGAGTGGTCGACTTGCTGCCGCAGCGAAAAACCGGGTGGGGTGAGTGCGGGTTGCGACGGATATGAGCGAAGGGCATCGATGGGCTCGACGGACCTATGTGACGACGCCCACATGCCCTGCCACCGAACGATTTTCTGCCCGTGCGTCCGGACCGCACGACGTGACCGGGACGGGCTGGGGTGTTGTGGCGCCGTTGACCTCGCCTGACCGGGGCGCAAACAGCGGCGGTAACCGGAGGATGTCTCCTTTGTATCGGTTCGATAAGCGCCGCAATCGTCGCATGTCTAACAGCATTGACCAGCCCTACATTCGACACGACCGCGATACGGCTATGCGGTGCTGCTGGCCATTTGATTGCGGAAACACTGACTGCTAAAGGAGTCGACGTCGATGACGGTCTCTGATCGGCGCAACATCAAAGTAGTTGCCCTCGCTGGATTGTGCGGGGCCGCTATAGCGTTGAGCCCGGATGCGGCGGCCGCCCCGCTGAAAACCGGCGGCTATGCGTGTGTCCAGGGGATGGCGGGTGATACCGCAGCGCTGGCGGCCGCCGGAGGAGCGGCGGGCGCCGGCGGGGCGGCGGCCGCCTGCCGCTGCGCCACCGCACCGGCGACAGCCGGCGGACCCGCAGCCGCTGGAGCACAGGCAGCCACCGCCGGGGCGGCAGGCGCCGGAGGACCCGCCGCCGCGGGCGGACCGGCACCCGCGGGAGGACCGGCAGCGGCCGGAGGACCGACACCCGCCGGAGCACCGGTAACGGTCGGCGACGTATGCACGGCCAGCGCTCCTCTCACCGACATGGCTGGTGTTCCGCTGGTTGCGCCTGGGCCGGTTCCGGTGGTCCCGGTTGGCGCTCCGCTGATTGCGCTCGGGCCGCCGGTGCCGGCGGCGGCGCCGGTGCCGGTGGGGGCACCAGTGCCCGTCGGAGCACCCATACCCGTCGGAGCGCCCGTGCCCGTCGGAGCGCCAGTGCCCATCGGTGCACCAGTGCCCATCGGTGCGCCAGTGCCCATCGGTGCGCCAGTGCCGATCGGAGCGCCAGTGCCGATAGGTGCACCAGTGCCGATAGGTGCTGCGGTGCCGGTGGGGGCGCCGGTGCTGGCCGGCGTTCCGGTGGGTGCCCCGCTGCCGATTGGCGCTCCACTCATCGACATGTCCGGAAGCTATCGGGGCAAAGGTGACCCGATTGGTCCGGCGCCGACCGGTGGACCAGTCGCCGGTCAGCCCATTGCGCCCGGTCCCTCGTAGGTTGCCGGGGCGCGGGCTGAGCCCGACCCGCTAACCCGATCGTGCGGGCCCGCCGGGTGACCACCCGGCGGGCCCGTCCCGTCGTCGGGTTATGCCCTGATCCGGGAGTCACCGACGGGCAGCCCGCAGCGCCTCCCGGGGCACGCGGCCGCACATCGCTTCGGTGCCGAGTCTAGGTGCGGAGCCTCTCGAGGCCGTGGCTGTCGGCGCAGTTATTCCTGCGCCGTTATTCCTGCACGATGACCGGGTCGCCAATGTTGACGGTGTTGTAGTACCACTCGGCGTCTTCAGGGCTCAGGCTGATGCAGCCGTGGCTGACATTGTCGAACCCGAGTGAATTGACCGCCCAGGGAGCCGCATGCACGAAGAGGCCGCGGCTGGTGATACGCACGGCGTAATCCACTGGGATGCGGTACCCGTCCGGATCGTCGACGGGGATGCCGACGCTGCTCGAATCCATGATCACCGAGCGTTCCTTGGACAAGACGGTGTAGGAGCCGACGGGCGTCGCGAACTCCGGCCTGCCCATCGACGCCGGCATCACCCCTTCTTCTCCCCAGTGGGGCCGGTGGTGCGGCGCGGGCAGTGGCGGCGGCGGTGTCGCCTCGACTCCGTCGATGGTCACGGTGAACGTGTGCTCGGAGATGCTGGCAACACCGACCACGGCAGCACCCGTTTTGAATTCCGTGGACTCACCGTCCACCGACAGCGCCACCGTGCTGTGGGCCGGCCAGAATCGGTCGGGAACCCACTGCACCTCACGGTTGTCGAGCCATTCGAACTTGCCGGTCATCGGGGGCGCCGATTTGAGCTCAATGGCTCGCTCGGCCGCATGCCGTTCGGCTAAGTTGTCAACGGGCGCAACGAAAGTCACCATCACAGGGTGCGCCACACCCACCACCTCGCCGCGTGTCGGCAGAACCGACGCGACCGCGAAGCCGTGCGACTGGTTCGCCGCGGCCAGGCTTACGCCGGGTGGCCCCGGAACCACGGTCGCAGCGACCCCGATAACCGCAGAAACGCACCGAACAACCGCACGCATGGCTTCAATTCCTTCTGCTTTACAGAGTTGCAATAGTGATGGTATGGGTGCTACGACCAGTGGAAATGCAAGGGCGCGTGAGCGATTCGATCAAATCTCAGTCACGTTTCGGCTACAGCCGGCCGCGAGCCATCGCCGCAACCGCGGTGGTCATCGTGTGACGTGTTGCCTGGTGACGTGGACGGGGAACGCGTCACCGGGCTCGGGCCACGGCTGGCGGGTTAACATGTCCGCCACGTCGACCCAACCCGCCTCGATCAGCCCCGTCTTCGCATCGAGGATCCGATACCACTGCCGCTGGATGTGAATCGGCTGGCCCTCCAGGACGATGACGCGCACGTCGCCCTCCTCGAAGTGGCAGCGCCGTTGCACCGCCTCCAGCAGCTGCTCGTTGTGCAGATGGCCTTCGCCGAAATTCCACCCGACCAAAGGCCCGGCAACGATTTCGCCCTCCCGCACGCTGTAGTCCGCCTCGTTGGCCTCACCCCCCACGGCGCGGGGCAACAACCCGTTGAGCGCCCTGCCATGAGTGTGCATCGCGCGAAACGCCGCCGTCTTGTCGCTCATGATCTCGGCGGTGTCCGCATCGTAGAGCTTGGCCAATTGATTGATGACCAGCGCCGAGCTTTTGACGATGTTGGCTTCTATCTTGTCTTCGGCACCGGCGCGGAAGCACCATACGCTCGTCGCCCAGTTGCCGGCGTAGTAGCGCATCGCTGGCAGGAACGAAATCTTTTGCGGGAAAAGGTTTCCCGTGATCGGCACGATCACCAGCGCGACTATCAAGATGGCCAACAGCAGCGGCGACCGCAGGTCGAGGGCGTGGATGGCGCCATAGTGACCGAACAAATAGAACAGCGAGAAGATGAAGAACACGTTCCACTCCAACGGAACTCCCATTGGGAGGTTGGACAGGATGTTGAGGTGGAAGATCACCATGAACCCGATGAGGAACCATCGCCACGGTTGTCCGTCGGCTATCAACACCAGAGTCCCCGGAACCAGGAATTCCGCTGTGGTACCGCCGACATGGGCCATAACCTTGGGGATCCAGGAAGGCCGTAGGTCGTTGACCGGGTCGACGTAGAGCATGCGCTTGAGCGGATTGAAAAGCCTGCTGCGCAGTAGCGCGTTGTTGCTCGTCATCACCGAGACGACGTAGGGAAAATGGTGGTTCAGCTTGGAAGTCGCTGCCCCCCACCACAAGCCAAGCATGATGAGCTTGAAGGCCGCGATCTGATCGGTGAAGGGAAAGAAGAACACAATCAACTTCAGCCAATAGTGTTCACCGCGGGCCGCCAGAAAGATCGTTTTGTCGCGCAAACCCAAAATCGCCAGGGCGACGATCGGCGGCGCCACCAGTACCGGGTCGATCAAACCGACATCGCCTGTGGCAGTGACCGGTCCACCCTGACCAGGCGACAACAGCGCCCACGCGCCGCCGATCAACACGACCGCATACAGGGCAACGTCAACCACGGTACGGGTATCACCGCCGGTCAGCGGGACCTTGCCCGGCCAGGGTGGCAACCGAATCGTGTTGGGGCGCAACCAGTATAGGAAACCGCCGACCGGCGGCATGAACCGCCCGGTCAGCGGGCCGGACCCGCAGCCGAAGCCCAGGACCTCGAACAGCAACGTGAAGATGACGAACTTCTGGTACACGATCGGTTGCGTCCACCAGTCGCCGATTCGGCCCAGCCCGCCCAGGCCCGGGGTCAGCGAGATGATCGCAGCGGGAGCCGCGACGTAAACGCCGATCTTGATCAGGTAAAGCAGATACACCGCGTACGGGGTTCCGAAGCCGTGTTCCACCCAGTGCCGGGTCGTGATTTGCAGTCGCGCTGCCCGTGGCCGGGCCTGCCACGTGTCAGGGTCGACGTCCGGCAGTTCCGGTGACATGAATCCCATGAGCGGCCTCGTTCCTATCGGAGCTGGAACCTGATGGCCACTTCAATCTATCGCCACCGCACCGCGAAGATGCCGGTATTGACCGGTATTGACGAGGTCCTGGTTTGCCATGCTTGCGTCAATCCGTCCGGTGGATCTCCGCCGTCAACGGACCGCGAGCCGCGCCCTCCGAGGGACCGGGGGAACCTCGCCCGGCACCGCCAACGGGAATCGCCGGCGCAGGTTCGCGATCAGCACGTCAACGGTGTGCCGGTCCTGTTCTTCGATACGCGCCATGCGGCGCAAGCCAATGGCCGCTTCGCTGTCGCCGACGGCCTCTGCGGCGGCGATCGCCTTGCGGTAGTCACCGATGCGGTGGTCAATGTGACCGCGGTTCTGAGCGAGCAGACCCAGGAAGTACTCGGCTTGCCGGTAATCCGCCGTGTCAGCCGCCTTGACCGAGCACTCGACGCGGGCGGCGGGGCGGTTCAAAATCAGCGAAGCCATGGCCCCTCCTTGACGTACGTCGACCGGTCCGGGACGGGCCGAGCCGCTGCGAGGTCTGCGCCCACGCCGGTCCGATGCGCCATGCAACCTGTGCCCTGGGATGGGGCGTGCAGCACGGTCTTCGGACAAGCCGGCGAAGTCCATCTGGTCTCTTTCCGCAGGATGGGCGTTGAGCGTGGGTAACACTAACCCCGGGATCCCGACGGTCACCATATGCGCGGACGATCAACCTCAGCGCCCGTTTTGTGCGCGCGGCACAACGCTGCCCGATGGCGGCGGTGCCCGCATTCGGGTCCCAGACACCTCAGCGAAGTCGTCGTGCGGCGGCGCGCACCCCCGGGCAATACCCGATCGGCGCCGAACTCAGACGAAACACCTGAAAGTCGCCCTGTGCCCGCTCGCTACCATCGGGTAACTGGACGCGGCAACGCGGCCTCGGGGGGCCTCGAGGGAGGAACGTGACCGACAGCGACAGCCCGGACACCGGGGATGGGGATATCGACAAATTCGACCCGGGCCTGACCCGGCGCCTGATGGCTCTGATGCGCCCGTTCGTGAAGACATACTTCCGGTCGGAGGTGCGCGGCCTGGATTCCTTCCCGCCCGGCGGGGCGCTGGTGGTCGGTAACCACT
This sequence comes from Mycobacterium sp., assembly GCA_035693385.1. Lineage (GTDB taxonomy): Bacteria > Actinomycetota > Actinomycetes > Mycobacteriales > Mycobacteriaceae > Mycobacterium. The sequence goes on along the minus strand of DASSGQ010000384.1, from coordinate 948 downwards.
CCGGTGGCATGTTCCCGATGGACGTCCCGATCTTCAGCGTCGACTTCTACGACAAGTTCGGCTACGACCGGCCGGTTTTCACGCTGAGTCACGACATCCTGTTCATGGGTCCGACGGGGCAGCTGTTCCGGCGCACCGGCTACATCCGGGCCAACCGGGAGAACGCGGCGACGGCCTTGCGGTCGGGCGGCGTGGTGGTCGTCTTTCCCGGCGGCGACTACGACGCGTATCGGCCCACGCTGTCGGAGAACGTCATCGACTTCAACGGGCGCACGGGGTACGTCAGCACGGCGATCGACGCCGGCGTACCCATCGTGCCCGCCGTGTCCATCGGCGGGCAGGAGACCCAGCTCTACCTGTCCCGCGGTACGTGGCTCGCCGAGCGGATGGGCCTGAAACGGTTGCTGCGCAGCGACATCCTGCCGCTCTCGTTCGGCTTCCCGTTCGGGTTCAGCGCCGCGATCCCGCCGAATCTGCCGCTGCCCACCAAGATCGTGACGCAGGTGCTGGATCCGATCGACATCACCGCGCAATTCGGCGAGCACCCGTGCGTCGACGACGTCGACGAGCACGTGCGATCGGTGATGCAGCAAGCCCTCAAGGAACTCGCGGCCCAGCGTCGATTCCCAATCCTGGGCTGAGCCATGGCATCTCGTCTCGGCCAGGCCCTCAAGATGGCCGCCGCCATGCGTAGCGACGGAATGGGCCAACTGCAAGGTCCCCCGCGAAATCGCGGTCCTCGACGAACTTCCGCGCGCCAGCACCGGCAAGATTCTGCGGGCCGAATTGCAAGCCCGGGTCTCCGGCTGATGCGGCGGCCGGTCGGCACGCCCCGGCCGCTGCTGCGCGCCGCCGTGGAATTCATCAACGCCGCCAACGGATTACGGCCGCTGGCCCGCAAGGGCTACGCCACCGTCGTGGTGTTCTGGTTCGGCTGGCCGACGTCGG
>DASSGQ010000383.1:0-2994 GCA_035693385.1 Mycobacterium sp. | reverse complement strand
GGCTAGGCGATGACGAATTGCTTGAGGGCGGGCTCGTCGGCCACACCCCATTCGGTGATGCGGTCAGAGATCGCCTGCCGCAGCTCCGCGGGGCCGAAAATGCCCGCGTCGGCAACGTTTTGCACCTTGTCCTGGTAAGCGTCGATGTCGGCGCCGACGACTTGGAGGTCGGCCGCGCGCGCGGCGATCGCCGCGATCGTCTCGTCGCGGGTGTACTCGAGGCAGTGTGCGACGAGATTCGAGAAGAACTCCTCGTGACGCGTCTCATCGCGGGCGATCCGGTCGACGAGCCCGGCCAGGATCGGCTCCTCGAGCCTGGCGGCCAGATTGCGGCAGAAGACGGCGTGGCTGCGCTCGCTGAACGCCATGTAGACCAGGGTTTCGACCTGCGTGTAGGTCTCGGCGCGGTAGCCCTTCATCACGTACTGGACTCGGGCATCTTCGTTGGCGACGGGGTCCACCTCCCGGGTCACCACGAGGTACTCCCGCAGCGCGATGGCGTGCAGGTGCTCCTCCGCGGTCCACCGGCCCAGCCAGCGCCCCCACCAGTCCTCGAGGATGAAGTGGTCGACGAGCTCGCGGTGGTGTGCCGACAGGTTGTCCTTGAGCAGCAGCAGGATCTCGCAGGCGTCGGTGAAGACCCTCGGCAGCGTCATCTGGGACGGGTCCCAATCGCGGCCGCCGAGGAAGGCGAAGTTCTCGCCGCGCTCGAATGGCACGTAATCGTGGGCGAACCAGATGTCGTCGGTGTTGAGGTGTCGGTCCATGTTCGCTTCGACGACCGGTTCGAGTTCCTGGGTCAGCGCGTTAGCGACAGGTTTCTGTGCCATGCGGTAACTGTAACCTCCATACACAGGTTCCAAAAAATAGGTCGCGCCGTGTCGCGGCCACTTGTCGTATTACCGGTCGACCAGCGACCAGTCCTCGAGTCCGTCGTACAGCGGGAGCTCCCTGGCCAGCCGCGTCACCCGCTGCCGCAGCCCCGCGACATCAGCCGAACCAGCGGCCACCAGCGCCGCGGCGATGACGTCGGCGACCTCGGTGAACTCCGCGTCGCCGAAGCCGCGGGTGGCCAGCGCGGGGGTGCCGATCCGCAGGCCCGAGGTCACCATCGGCGGCCGCGGGTCGTTGGGGACGGCATTGCGGTTGACCGTGATGCCGACCTCATGCAGCAAGTCCTCGGCGGCCTGGCCGTCCAGCGGAGAGTTACGCAGGTCGACCAGCACCAGGTGGACGTCGGTGCCGCCGCTGACCACCGACACACCGGCTTTGGCGACGTCGGACGCCAACAGCCGGTCGGCCAGGATCCGGGCACCGGACAGTGTGCGCCGCTGGCGGTCGGCGAACTCCGGCGTCCCGGCGATCTTCAGCGCCACGGCCTTGCCGGCGATGACATGCATGAGCGGTCCGCCCTGCTGGCCGGGAAACACCGCCGAGTTGATGGCCTTGGCGTACTCCTGCTTGCCCAGGATCATTCCGGAACGCCCTCCGCCGAGCGTCTTGTGGATGGTCGTGGAGACCACATCGGCGTGCGGCACCGGGGAGGGGTGCAGCCCAACGGCGACCAGGCCCGCGAAATGCGCCATGTCAACCCACAGCTTGGCGTCCACCTCGTCGGCGATCGACCGGAACGCCGGGAAGTCCAGAATGCGCGGGTACGCCGACCACCCGGCGATGATCACCTTCGGACGAAATTCGAGCGCCTGGGCGCGCACCGCGTCCATGTCGATCAGGTGCGTCGTCGGATCGACGCCGTAGAAGGCGTTTTCATACAACTTGCCCGAGAAGTTCAGCCGCATGCCGTGGGTCAGGTGGCCGCCGTTGGCGAGATCCAGACCCAGCAGCCGCTCCCCCGGCGACATCAGGGCTTGCAGGACGGCGGCGTTGGCCTGCGCGCCCGAATGCGGTTGGACGTTGGCGAAGTCGGAGCCGAACAACGCCTTGGCGCGGTCGCGGGCGATGTTCTCCACCACGTCCACGTACTCGCACCCGCCGTAGTAGCGCCGGCCGGGCAGCCCCTCGGCGTACTTGTTGGTCAGCACGCTGCCCTGTGCCTGCAGCACCGAGCGCGGCACGAAGTTCTCCGACGCGATCATCTCCAGGGTGTCGCGTTGCCGGTTGAGCTCCTTGCCCAGCAACTCGGCGATATCGGGGTCGACCTCGTCAAGCGGAGCGGACATCACCGATGCGGTGTCGGAGGCAGCGGTTCGGGCGTCAGGTGCAGCGGTCACGGACGCCAGTCTATCCAGCGGCGCTTTTAGCCAGCCCAGGCGTCGGGCGCACGTCCGCCCCTGCAACACTGGCACTATGCCGCGGCCAAGCGAGCCGAGTCCCTATGTGGAGTTCGACAGGAAGCGATGGCGCGCGCTTCGCATGTCGACGCCGCTGGCCCTCACCGAAGAAGAATTGTTCGGCCTGCGCGGACTCGGTGAGCAGATCGACCTGCTGGAAGTCGAAGAGGTTTACCTACCGCTGGCGCGTCTGATTCACCTTCAGGTCGCCGCGCGCCAGCGGCTGTTCGCCGCTACCGCGGAATTCATCGGCGAACCTCCGCAGAACTCGGACCGGCCGGTGCCGTTCGTCATCGGCGTGGCCGGCAGCGTGGCGGTGGGCAAGTCGACCACCGCGCGCGTGCTGCAGGCGCTGCTGGCCCGGTGGGATCACCACCCCCGGGTGGACCTGGTGACCACCGACGGCTTTCTGTACTCGAACACGGAGCTGTTTCAGCGAAACATCATCCACCGCAAGGGTTTTCCAGAGAGCTACAACCGTCGCGCGCTGATGCGGTTCGTCACCTCGGTCAAATCCGGTGCCGAGTACGCGTGCGCGCCGGTGTATTCACACCTGAAATACGACATCATTCCCGGCGCCAAATACGTGGTCCGCCGTCCGGACATCTTGATCCTCGAGGGCCTCAACGTTTTGCAGACGGGTCCGACCCTGATGGTGTCGGACCTGTTCGACTTCTCGCTGTATGTGGATGCCCGGATCGAA
>DASSGQ010000382.1:0-15041 GCA_035693385.1 Mycobacterium sp. | reverse complement strand
GGCCGATGCAAGTCGTACGCCGGTGCGGCCGACGGGGTCGGCTGGTCCGAGGGCGGGGCGGTGCTGGTCGTCGAGCGGTTGTCGGACGCGCGGCGGTTGGGTCATCCGGTGTTGGCGGTGGTGCGGGGTTCGGCGGTCAATCAGGACGGCGCGTCGAACGGGTTGACGGCGCCCAACGGTCCGTCGCAGCAGCGGGTGGTGCGCTCCGCGCTGGCCAACGCCGGGCTCTCGGCCGCCGACGTGGATGTGGTGGAGGGCCACGGCACCGGGACGACCCTGGGTGATCCGATCGAGGCCCAGGCGCTACTGGCGACCTACGGCCAGGATCGGGCCGAGCCGCTGTGGCTGGGGTCGATCAAATCGAACATGGGTCACACGCAGGCTGCCGCCGGTGTCGCCGGTGTGATCAAGATGGTGCAGGCGATGCGCCACGAGACGTTGCCGGCGACATTGCATGTCGATGAGCCCAGCTCGCACGTGGATTGGACGGCGGGGGCGGTGTCACTGCTGACGGAAGCCCGGCCTTGGAAGGCTGAGTCGGCGAACGGCCGGGTGCGCCGCGCGGGCGTGTCGTCGTTCGGGATCAGCGGCACCAACGCGCATGTGATTGTCGAGGCACCTCCAACCGAACAGCGTGCCGTCGCCTCCACGACGCCGGTGGTGCCGTGGGTGATTTCGGCGAAATCCGACGCCGCGTTGCGGGCCCAGGCCGCTCGGTTGGCCGAGCATGTGGGCGCGCATCCAGAGCTTGACGTTGCCGACGTCGGGTGGACGTTGGCGGGCCGGTCGACCTTTGAGCATCGGGCTGTCGTCGTCGACGGCGATCGGGACCGGTTGCTGGCCGGGCTGCACGAGCTGGCCGCCGATGAGCCCGTATCGGTCATTCGGGGCACCGCTGCCCCCGCGGGCAAGACCGTCTTCGTTTTCCCCGGCCAAGGCTCTCAATGGCTGGGCATGGGTGTCGAATTGCTGGATACCGCACCGGTATTCGCGCGACAGATGCGGGAGTGCGCGGAGGCATTCACGGAGTTCGTGGACTGGTCGCTGATCGACGTGCTGCGTGGCGCGCCGGATGCTCCGGGCATGGACCGGGTGGACGTGGTGCAGCCGGTGCTGTTTGCGGTGATGGTGTCCCTGGCCGAACTGTGGAAGTCGGTGGGGGTGCGTCCAGACGCCGTGATCGGTCACTCGCAAGGCGAAATCGCCGCGGCCTACGTCGCGGGCGCGCTGTCGCTGCGCGACGCCGCGCGGGTGGTCACCCTGCGCAGCAAGCTGCTGAGGTCGCTGGCGCGGCCCGGGGGCATGTTGTCCATCGCCTGCAGCACCGAACGGGCCCGGGAGTTGTTGGCGCCCTACGGCAATCGAGTCAGCATCGCCGCCGTCAACGGCCGGTCGGCCGTGGTGGTGTCCGGTGAGGTGGCCGCTCTGGACGAACTGGCCGGCTTCTGTGCCGACCTGGAGCTGCGAACCCACCGGATCGACGTCGACTATGCCTCCCATTCGGTTGAGGTCGAGGCGATTCACGGTGAACTGGTCCGGGTGCTGGCCGGCATCGATCCGCGGTCCTCGCGTACGGCGTTCTTCTCCACGGTGACCGGAAGTCGTTTGGACACAGCGGGTTTAGATCCCGAATACTGGTACCGCAACATCCGTCAGACGGTGCAGTTCGAACAGGCGGTGCGCAGCGCGTGTGAACATGGCTACCGCACATTCATCGAATCCAGTCCTCATCCCGCGTTGATCGCCGGTGTCGAAGACACCTTCACCGACTGCACCAACGGCGACACCGAGGCCATCGTCGTTGCCACCCTGGGCCGCGACGACGGCGGCCTGCAGCGGTTCCTGACCTCCGCCGCCACCGCGTTCGTCGCGGGCGTTGCCGTGGACTGGCGCGGCGTCCTGACCGGCGCGGGCTTCGTGGAGCTGCCCACCTATGCCTTTGACCGGCGGCGATTCTGGCTCTCCGGCGAAGGTCTCGGAGCCGACGCCGCCGGCTTGGGGCTGGCCGCCGGCGAGCACGCGTTGCTCGGCGCGGTGGTGGAGCTACCCGCCTCGGGTGGTGTGGTGTTGACCGGCCGGTTGTCGCCCAACGTTCAAGGATGGCTGGCAGATCACGCTGTCGCCGGCGTGGTGGTGTTCCCGGGTTCGGGCTTCGTGGAGTTGGCGATCCGCGCCGGCGACGAAGTCGGCTGCGAGGTGGTCGACGAACTGACGCTGCAGGCGCCGCTGATAGTGCCCGCCGCGGCTTCCGGGTTGGCATCGGTTGCGGTGCAGGTGGTCGTGGGCGCCGCCGAAGCGCCGTCACCCGCCCAAAGGGAGGTATCCCCGCTCGCTCGCGGGGGATCCGGGCGCCGCAGCGTGTCGATCTTCTCCCGCGCCGACGCCGGCGCCGGGTGGGTGTGCCACGCCGAGGGGACGTTGAGCTCCGGGAGCGTCGAGCCCAGCGTGGATCTGTCGGAGTGGCCGCCGGTGGGTGCGGTCGCCGTCAGCCTGGCCGACGGCTATGAGCGACTGCACGCCCGCGGCTACGCCTACGGTCCGGCGTTCAGGGGATTGACCGCCGCGTGGGTACGCGGCGACGAGGTGTTCGCCGAGGTGCGGTTGCCGGACGCGGCCGGCGGGGTCGGCGGCTTCGGTGTGCACCCGGCGCTGCTGGACGCGGCGATGCACGCCTTCTTGATGCCCAAGGTGTTGGCCGGCGAGGCCGCCGGCCCGGACACCGAGGTGGCGTTGCCGTTCTCCTGGCAGGGCGTGTCGTTGCACGCCGCGGGCGCCTCGGCCGTGCGGGCGCGGATCGCGCCGGCCGGTCCGGCCGGGGCTGCAGCGGTGTCGATCGAGCTGGCCGACGGGTTGGGATTGCCGGTGTTGTCGGTGGGCGCGATGGTGGCCCGCTCCGTCAGCGAACGGCAGCTGCGGGCGGCGGTGTCGGGCTCGGGCCCCGACCGGCTGTTCCAGGTGATGTGGTCACCGGCGACGGCAACCGCGCCGGCCGGGGGCCGCGCCCCGGCCCACCAAGTGTTCGAATCCGTTGCCGCCGAAGGGGATCCGGTAACCCAGACCTACCAGCGCACCCACCAGGCGCTCGCCGCGGTCCAGTCGTGGCTGACCGGGAGTGACTCGGGAGTGCTGCTGGTGGTCACCCGGGGCGCGATGGTGTTGCCGGGGGAGGACGTCACCGATTTGGCCGGTGCGGCCGTGTGGGGGTTGGTGCGGTCGGCACAGACCGAGCATCCCGGCCGGATCGTGCTGGTCGATTGCGATACGCCCCTTGACGATTCAGCCGGGGACACCGTAGCCGCGGTCTTGGCGGTGGGCGAGCCGCAGGTGTTGCTGCGCGGTGGGACGGTCTACACACCGCGGGTGCACGGCAGCCGCGCGGCTGACGGCCTGTTGGTGCCGCCGGGCGATGGGGCACCGTGGCGCCTGGGCCTGAGCAGTGCGGGCACCTTCGAGAATCTGCGCCTGGAGCCGGTTCCCAATGCCGACGCGCCCCTGCAGCCCGGCCAGGTTCGGGTCGCCATGCGTGCCATCGCCGCCAACTTCCGCGACATCATGATCACCCTGGGCATGTTCACCCACGACGCGTTGCTCGGTGGCGAAGGCGCCGGCGTGGTGGTCGACGTGGGGCCCGGGGTCACCGAATTCGCCGTCGGCGATTCGGTCTTCGGATTCTTCCCGGACGGCAGCGGCACCCTGGTCGCCGGAGACGTGCGGCTGCTGCTTCCGATGCCAGCCGGCTGGTCCTACGCCGAAGCCGCCGCCATCTCAGCCGTTTTCACCACCGCGTACTACGCCTTCGTGCACTTGGCCGACGTGAAGCCGGGGCAGCGGGTGTTGGTGCATGCCGGCACCGGCGGGGTGGGGATGGCGGCGGTGCAGTTGGCCCGGCATCTGGGGCTGGAGGTGTTCGCCACGGCCAGCCGCGGTAAGTGGGACACGTTGCGGGCCACGGGATTTGACGAGGACCACATCTCGGACTCGCGCAGCCTGGAGTTCGAGGACAAGTTCCGCGCGGTCACCGGTGGTCGCGGCTTCGACGTGGTGCTGGACTCGCTGGCCGGCGAATTCGTCGACGCCTCACTGCGACTGGTCGCACCCGGTGGGGTGTTCTTGGAGATGGGCAAGACCGACATCCGCGACCCGGGTGTGATCGCTCAGGAATATCCCGGTGTGCGCTATCGCGCCTTCGACCTTTTCGAACCGGGCCGTCCCCGCATGCACCAGTACATGCTCGAGCTCGCCGAGCTGTTTGACGCCGGGGTGCTGCGGCCCTTGCCGGTCACGACGTTCGACGTGCGGCGCGCGCCGGCGGCATTGCGGTATTTGAGTCAGGCGCGCCATGTCGGCAAGGTCGTCATGACGATGCCTACTGCGCCAGGTGGTGCCCTGGGTGCCGGCACGGTGTTGATCACCGGCGGGACCGGGATGGCGGGTTCGGCGCTCGCCCGTCATGTGGTGACCCGGCACGGGGTGCGAAACCTGGTGTTGCTCAGTCGCAGTGGCCCCGACGCGCCGGGGGCCGCGGAGCTGGTCAACGAGTTGCGAGCCGCCGGCGCTCAGGTGCGCGTGGTGGCGTGCGATGCGGCCGATCGGGAGGCGTTGGCCAAGCTGATCGCCGATATCCCGGAGCGGCAACCGCTGACCGGGGTGATTCACGCGGCCGGTGTGCTCGACGACGCGGTGGTGACGTCGCTGACGCCCGAGCGGATGGATGTGGTATTGCGGGCCAAGGTGGATGCGGCGTGGCACCTGCACGAGTTGACTCGCGATCTGGATGTGTCGGCGTTCGTGATGTTTTCGTCGATGGCCGGGTTGGTGGGTGCGTCGGGTCAGGGTAACTATGCGGCGGCCAACTCCTTCCTGGACGGGCTCGCTGTGCATCGGCGGGCGCACGGGCTGTCGGCGATGTCGCTGGGCTGGGGTCTGTGGGATCAGGCCAGCGCCATGACCCGCGGACTGGACGCCGCCGGCCTGGCCCGCCTCGGCCGCGACGGGGTGTTGGCCCTATCGTCGGACGAGGCGCTCGAATTGTTCGACACCGCACTGGTTGTCGACGAACCATTCCTGGCGCCCGCCCGCATCGATTTGGCCGCGCTGCGCGCACACGCCGTCGCGGTGCCGCCCATGTTCACCGATCTTGTCAACGCGCCCGCCCGTCGTCAGGTCGACGACTCGCTGGCCGCCGCCAAATCGAAATCGGCTCTCGCGCATCGCCTGCACGGGCTGCCCGAGCCCGAACAGCACGCGATCGTGCTGGACCTGGTGCGTTCCCACATCGCCACCGTGCTGGGCAACATCACCCCCGACGCCATCGACCCGGACAAGGCGTTCCAGGAGTTGGGCTTTGACTCGCTGACCGCTGTCGAGATGCGCAACCGGCTCAAATCCGCCACCGGCCTGTCGCTTTCACCCACCCTCATCTTCGACTACCCGACACCCGGCGGCCTGGCCAAGTACATGCGAGCCGAACTCGCCGGTGTCCCACAAGAAATCAAGCACACGCCCGCGGTTCGCTCCGCCGGTGACGACCCGATCGCAATCGTCGGTATGTCGTGCCGCTACCCGGGCGGGGTGAATTCCCCCGACGACCTGTGGGACATGCTGATCCAGGGCCGCGACGTGTTGTCGGAGTTCCCGAACGACCGCGGCTGGGACCTGGCCGGACTGTTCAATCCCGATCCCGATGTTCCCGGCGCCTGCTACACGCGCACCGGCGGCTTCGTGGACGGCGTCGCCGACTTCGATCCCGCCTTCTTCGGGGTGGGGCCCAGCGAGGCGCTGGCGATGGATCCCCAGCAGCGCATGTTCCTCGAACTGTCCTGGGAGGCCTTGGAGCGGGCCGGGATTGAACCCGGTGGCCTGCGCGGCAGCGCGACTGGCGTGTTCGCCGGCGTAATGACGCAGGGCTACGGGATGTTCGCCGCCGAGCCGGTGGAAGGCTTTCGGCTGACCGGGCAACTGTCCAGCGTGGCCTCGGGGCGGGTGTCGTATGTGCTGGGGCTGGAGGGCCCGGCGGTGTCGGTGGATACGGCGTGTTCGTCGTCGTTGGTGGCGTTGCACATGGCGGTGCAGTCGCTGCGCTCGGGCGAGTGCGACCTGGCGCTGGCCGGCGGTGTCACCGTCAACGCCACACCCGACATCTTCGTGGAATTCAGCCGCTGGCGCGGACTCTCACCGGACGGACGCTGCAAGGCGTTTGCCGGGGCCGCCGACGGCACCGGATTCTCCGAGGGCGGCGGTATGCTGGTGGTGGAGCGGCTGTCGGATGCGCAGCGGTTAGGCCATCCGGTGCTGGCAGTGGTGCGGGGCTCGGCGGTCAACCAGGACGGTGCGTCGAACGGGTTGACCGCGCCCAATGGCCCATCACAGCAGCGGGTGGTGCGGGCGGCGCTGGCCAACGCCGGGTTGACGGCAACCGAAGTGGCCGTGGTCGAAGGCCACGGCACCGGCACCACGTTGGGCGATCCCATTGAGGCCCAGGCGTTGTTGGCGACGTACGGACAAGGCCGCACCGAGCCGCTCTGGCTGGGCTCGATCAAGTCGAACATGGGTCACACGCAGGCCGCCGCGGGCGTGGCCGGTGTGATCAAGATGGTGTTGGCCATGCGCCACGAGATGTTGCCGGCCACCCTGCATGTCGACGAACCCAGCCCCCACGTTGACTGGACGGCGGGCTCGATATCCCTGTTGGACGAGGCGCGGCCCTGGCCGCCGAACGGCCGGGTGCACCGCGCGGGCGTGTCGTCGTTCGGTATCAGCGGCACCAATGCGCACGTGATCGTGGAGGCCGCCCCCGCGGTTCCGGAGCGAGAGGCGGGACCGAGCCTGCCGGTGGTGCCGTGGGTGATCTCGGCGAAATCGGCTCCGGCGTTGAGAGCTCAGGCGGCGCGGCTGGCCGAGCATGTGCGGGCTCGGAGCGAGCGTGAAATCGCCCCTGAAATTCGCGATGTGGGCGCGACGTTGGCGGGCCGATCGATGTTCGAGCATCGGGCCGTCGTGGTGGGTGCCGACCGGGACCGGTTGCTGGCCGGGCTGGACGAGCTGGTCGCCGATGAGCCCGTATCGGTCATTCGGGGCACCGCCACACCCGCGGGCAAGACCGTCTTCGTGTTCCCCGGCCAAGGCTCCCAACTGCTCGGCATGGGAATGGGATTGCACGCCGGATACCCGGTGTTCGCCGAGGCATTCAACACCGTGGTGGGCGAGCTGGACCGGCACCTGCTCCGGCCATTACGCGAAGTGATGTGGGGCCACGACGAAAGCCTGTTGAACACCACCGAATTCGCGCAGCCGGCGCTGTTTGCGATAGAAGTCGCCCTGTTCCGGCTGCTGGAATCCTGGGGCGTCAAGCCCGATTTCGTGATGGGCCACTCGGTCGGCGAGCTGTCGGCGGCCCACGTCGCCGGGGTGCTGTCGCTTCAGAATGCCGCGGTGCTGGTCGCGGCCCGTGGCCGGTTCATGCAGGCGCTGCCTGCTGGCGGGGCGATGTTCGCCGCACAGGCCACCGAGGAGGAAGTGCGGCCGCTGCTGAACGCCGAGGTCGGCATCGCGGCGATCAACGGTCCTGCCTCGGTGGTGATTTCGGGTGACGAACGCGCGGCCACGGCAATCGCCGACCAACTCCGCGCCGACGGCCACCGGGTCCACCGACTGGCCGTGTCCCACGCGTTCCACTCGCCGTTGATGGATCCGATGATCGACGAATTCAGGACGGTCGCTGCCGGGCTCGCCGTCGGGCAGCCCAGCCTGCCGATCGTGTCGAACGTGACCGGCCAGCTGGCCGGGGACGATTTTGCGTCGGCGGCGTACTGGCAGCGGCACATTCGCGAAGCGGTGCGCTTCGCCGACAGCGTCCGCTTCGCGCACTCCGCCGGTGCCACCCGTTTCTTCGAAGTCGGGCCCGGCAGCGGCCTGACGGCCTCCATCGAAGAAGTGCTCTCCGGCGACGGGCAACCGCCCGTGATCACGATGTCCGCGCTGCGCAAGGATCGCCCCGAGCCGGCAACCCTGACCAACGCCGTTGCGCAAGGGTTTGTCGCCGGGATGGACGTGAACTGGCGCGCCGCACTCGGCAGCGCCGACTTCGTGGAATTACCCACCTATGCCTTTGAGCGACGGCGGTTTTGGCTGTCCGCTGCCGGTGCGGCAGCCGACGCCGCCGGCTTGGGACTCGCGGCCGGCGACCACGCGCTGCTGGGCGCGGTGGTGGAGCTGCCCGCCTCGGGCGGGGTGGTGTTGACCGGCCGGTTGTCGCCCGCCGTTCAGGGCTGGTTGGCCGACCACACCGTCGGTGGCGTGGTGCTGTTCCCCGGCGCGGGGTTCGTCGAGTTGGCCATCCGGGCCGGCGACGAGGTGGGCTGCGGCGTGGTCGACGAGTTGAATTTGGCGGCCCCGCTGGTGTTGCCGCCCGGGGGTTCGGTGGCGGTGCAGGTCGTCGTCGACGGCCCGGATGAGTCTGGCACCCGTGCGGTTTCGGTGTTCTCGCGTGCCGACACCGGTTCAGGCTGGCTGCTGCACGCCGAGGGCGCGCTGAGCGCGGGGTCGGTCGAGCCGAGCGCCGATCTGTCGGTGTGGCCGCCGGTGGGTGCCGTCGCGGTGGATGTCGGCGACGGGTACCAGCGGTTGGCCGATCGTGGGTACGGTTACGGGCCGGCGTTCCGGGGCCTGACGTCGATGTGGCGTCGCGGCGATGAGGTGTTCGCCGAGGTGACGCTGCCCGCCGATGCCGGGTTGGCGGTGGCCGGGTTCGGCGTGCACCCGGTGATGCTGGATGCGGCGTTGCACGCGGTGATCCTGGCGTCCGCTGACGATGAGCTTGGCCACGGTTCGGTGCTGGTGCCGTTCTCGTGGCAGCACGTGTCGTTGCACGCCGCCGGTGCGTCGGCGGTACGCGCGCGAATCGTGCCGACGGGCCCTTCCTCGGTGTCGATCGACTTGGCCGATGGGTTGGGGCTGCCGGTGCTGTCGGTGGGGTCGATGGTGGCGCGGCCGGTGAGCGACCGGCAGCTGCTGGCCGCGGTGTCCAACACCGGTCCGGACCGGCTCTTCGAGGTGGTCTGGTCGGCACTGCCATCGTCCGCGGCGCAACCGGTGTTGGTACGCACTTGGGGCACAACGGAACCCGAAACCGGCGAGACTGAGCCCGCGGCGATGCTGTTTGAGTCCGTGCCAGTGGTCGGGGACGTCGCCGCCGGCGTGCGGGCGGCCGCACAATCGGTGCTGGAAGTGTTGCGGTCCTGGTTGGCGCGCGACGGGTCGGGGATGCTGGTGGTGTCGACCCGGGGCGCGGTGGGGATGCCGGGGGAGGACGTCACGGATTTGGCGGGCGCCGCGGTGTGGGGGTTGGTGCGGTCGGCGCAGACCGAGCATCCCGGCCGGATCGTGCTCGTCGACAGCGATGCGCCCTGGGACGATTCAGCCGGTGCGGCGGTGGCCGCGGTATTGGCGCCCGGCGAGCCGCAGGTGTTGTTGCGCGGCGGACGGGTTTACACGGCCCGGGTGCGGGGCAGCCGTGCGGTCAGTGGTGTCCTGGTACCGCCGGGAGACGGACCGTGGCGGTTGGGCATGAGCAGCCGCGGGACCTTCGAAAATTTGCGGCTGGAGCGCATCCCCGACGCCGAAGCGCCGCTGCAGCCCGGGCAGGTTCGGGTGGCGTTGTCGGCCATCGCGGCCAACTTCCGTGATGTCATGATCGCCTTGGGTCTCTATCCCGACCCCGATGCGATCATGGGCGTCGAGGCCTCCGGCGTGATCTCAGAAACCAGCCCTGAAACTGGGGCTGAAATCGCCTCGGGAACTGGCCGTTTCGCCGTCGGTGACCGGGTGATGGGGCTGTTCCCCGACGGCACCGGCACCGTCGCCGTGACCGATGAGCGGCTGCTGGTCAAGGTGCCGGTCGGGTGGTCGCACACCGCGGCCGCCACCACGTCGGTGGTTTTCGCCACCGCCTTCTACGCGCTGGCAGACCTGGCCCGTGTCAAGCCCGGCCAGCGGGTGTTGGTGCACGCCGCCGCCGGCGGGGTGGGGATGGCGGCGGTGCAGTTGGCCCGGCATCTGGGGCTGGAGGTGTTCGCCACGGCTAGCCGCGGTAAGTGGGATACGTTGCGGGCCATGGGATTTGACGAGGACCACATCTCCGATTCGCGCAGCCTGGAGTTCGAGGAGAAGTTCCGCGCGGTCACCGGTGGTCGCGGCTTCGACGTGGTGCTGGACTCGCTGGCCGGGGAATTCGTCGACGCCTCCCTGAGACTGGTCGCACCCGGTGGGGTGTTTTTGGAGATGGGCAAGACCGACATCCGCGACCCGGGCGTGATCGCCCGGCAATATCCCGGCGTGCGCTACCGCGCCTTCGACCTCTTCGAAGCCGGACCGGATCGCATTCGGCAGATCCTCGACGAGCTGGCCGCGCTGTTCGGCGACGAGGTGCTAAGGCCCTTGCCCGTGACGACATTTGACGTGCGGCGGGCGCCGGCCGCGCTGCGGTATCTGAGTCAGGCCCGCCATGTCGGCAAGGTCGTCATGACGATGCCTACTGCGCCAGGTGGTGCCCTGGGTGCGGGCACGGTGTTGATCACCGGCGGGACCGGGATGGCGGGTTCGGCGTTGGCCCGTCACGTGGTGACCCGGCACGGGGTGCGAAACCTGGTGTTGCTCAGTCGCAGTGGCCCCGACGCGCCGGGGGCCGCGGAGCTGGTGGAGGAATTGGGCGCCTCGGGCGCCCGGGTGCAGGTGTTGGCCTGCGATGCGGCCGATCGGGAGGCGTTGGCCAAGGTGATCGCCGATATCCCGGTCCAGCGTCCGCTGTCGGCGGTGATCCATGCGGCGGGTGCGCTGGATGACGCGGTGGTGACGTCGCTGACGCCCGAGCGGATGGATGTGGTGTTGCGGGCCAAGGTGGATGCGGCGTGGAACCTGCACGAGTTGACCCGCGATCTGGATGTGTCGGCGTTCGTGATGTTTTCGTCGATGGCCGGGTTGGTGGGTGCGTCGGGTCAGGGTAACTATGCGGCGGCCAACTCCTTCCTGGACGGGCTGGCCGTGCATCGGCGGGCGCATGGGCTGCCGGCGATCTCGCTGGGCTGGGGTCTGTGGGATCAGGCCAGCGCCATGACAGGCGGGCTGGCGACTGTCGATTTCAAGCGGTTCGCCCGGGACGGCATCGTGGCGATGTCCTCCGCCGAAGCCCTGCAGTTGCTCGACACCGCGATGATTGTCGACGAGCCGTTCATGCTGCCCGCCCATATCGATTTCGCGGCGTTACGGGTCAAGTTCGACGGCGGCACGCTGCCGCCGATGTTCGTCGACTTGATCAACGCGCCAACGCGGCGCCAGGTGGACGACTCGCTGGCCGCCGCGAAATCGAAATCGGCCCTGCTGCAACGCCTCGAAGGGCTGCCCGAGGACGAGCAACATGCCCTTCTGCTGGACTTGGTGCGTTCCCATATCGCCACCGTGCTGGGCAACGCGAGCCCCGAAGCCATCGACCCGGACAAGGCGTTCCAGGAGTTGGGCTTTGACTCGCTGACCGCAGTCGAGATGCGCAACCGGCTCAAATCCGCTACCGGCCTTGGGCTTTCACCGACGCTCATCTTCGACTACCCGAACTCGGCCGCCCTGGCCGGCTACATGCACCGCGAACTCGTCGGCGCATCGGAGCAGCGCGCCCCGGCCGCGGCACCCGGGGAAGCCGAAATCCAGCGCGTCGTCGGATCGATTCCGGTCAAGCGGCTTCGCCAGGCCGGAGTCTTGGAGCTGTTGCTAGCGTTGGCCAACGAGGCCGACGGCGGTGCGTTGCAGGGACACACGGCGGCCACCGCTGCGGCCGCCGAAAAGGGCAGCGAAAAAGACATCGCAAAAGACATCGCGGACATGGACCTCGACGACCTGGTCAACGCGGCGTTGATGGACGACGACGAGTAGCCGTGAGCTGCGACGGCGGCGATGCGTTGGGGGCAAGCCCCTCAAGTGGGTGGGGGGTCCGAGTTCGCTTGCCACGTAACGGGGCGCGCATGAACGAGGGGCGTCAGTGAGGATCGCGGTCACCGGGGCCAGCGGTGTGCTCGGCCGCGGTCTGGCCGGCCACTTGCTCAGCCAAGGCCACGATGTCGTCGGGCTTGCGCGTCACCGACCCCAAAGTTGGTCGAATGAAGCAGAATTCGTCGCGGCGGACATCCGGGACGCGGGCGCGGTCAAGCGCTTCGTCGCCGGCGCGGACGTCGTCGCCCATTGCGCATGGGCAAAGAACCCGGGCCCCGAGGACCGAATCAGCCAACAGGTCAACGTCGGAGGCGCCCTCAACGTTCTCGAGGCGATGGCCGAGACCGGAACCGGGCGCATCGTTTTCCCTTCGTCGGCACAGGTCTACGGCCGGCGAACTGCCCCGCAGGCCGAGTCGGACCGGATAACCCCGGTGTCTGCCGACGGCCTGCATATGGCCCGCGTCGAAGAAATGCTCGCGGCCTCCGACGTCGAATCGGTCGCGATCCGCTGCGCGCTGATCGTGGGTCGCAACGTCGACAATTGGGTGCGCCGGCTGATGGCGATGCCCGCGTTTCCCGACCGAGCCATCGACCAGCCGCTGCAGCTGGTGCACCTCGACGACGCGCTTCGGTTGTTGGCCCGCGCGGTCCTAGACGCCGAAATCGACAGCGGTGCAGTCAATCTCGCTGCCCCGGGTGCGCCGACACTGCGTCAGATTGCCGCGGGACTGGGGCGCCCGGTCGTGTGGTCGCGCGGCCCGCTCGCCGCGCTGCGGCGAGGCGGGTCGACCTCGCACACCGAGCTGGAACTGGTGCAGAGCGCCCCGCTGATGGACACCTCGCTGCTTCGCGACGGATGGGGATTTCAACCGGCGTGGAGCGCCGACGAATGCGTCGAAGACCTCGCGCTGGCGGTGCGCGGCCGGGTCACGGTGGGCAAGTGGGTGCTATCGCTGCCCTGGCGGCTGACCAACATCTCGGATCTGCCTGCCGCCGACGCACCCGCCGAGGACGGAGTGGTGCCCAGATTGGCTGGGCCAGAAGGAGTCAACGGCGAGTTCGATACGCCGATCGACCCGCGTTTCCCGACGTACCTGGCCACCAATCTGTCGGAGGCGCTGCCCGGCCCGTTCTCGCCGTCATCGGCGTCGGTGACCGTGCGCGGCCTGCGCGCCGGTGGCGTCGGCATCGCCGAGCGATTGCGGCCGGGCGGGATGATCCAGCGGGAGATCGCGGTGCGGACCGTCGCGGTGTTCGCCCACCGGCTGTACGGCGCCATCACGTCGGCGCATTTCATGGCCGAAACCGTGCCGTTCGCCAAGCCGTCGACGATTGTCGGCAACAGCGGGTTCTTCGGTCCCAGCATGGCGTCCCTGCCGATCTTCGGTGAGGAGCGTCTACCCCTGCGATCCAGCCGTGCCCGAAGGCGATTGCGCACCCTGCGCAACGTCGGGGTATTCGGCGTCAACCTGGTCGGCCTGAGCGCCGGTTCCCCCCTCGACACCCAGGCCTTCGTTGCCGATGTCGACCGTCTCGAGCGCCTCGCGGGTGGCGACCTCGCCGCACTCGACGATCGCCGGCTGGGCAGCCTGATCCTGTTGGCGCGCGACCACGTCGTCCATGGCTGGGTGCTCGCCTCGGGGTCGTTCATGCTGTGTGCGGCGTTCAACGTGCTGTTGCGCGGCTTGTGCGGGCGCGACACCGCCCCGCCCGCCGGACCGGAATTGGTCAGCGCGCGGTCGGTGGAGGCGGTGCAGCGGCTGGTGGCCGCCGCGCGGCGCGAACCCGACGTGATGCGCCTGCTGAACCAACCCGGCAAGCACCTCGACGTGCTTGCCGCGCAGGCACCGGCGTTTCATTCCGCGGTGCTGGCCGAGCTGGCATTGATCGGACACCGCGGTCCGGCGGAGGTCGAGATGGCATCGACCAGTTACGCCGACGACCCCGAACTGCTGGTTCGCATGGTGGCCAGAACGATCAACGCGCCTCCCGCGCCGCAGCCCGTGCATGCCCCGATTCCGTTGCACGCCAAACCCGTAGCGCTTCTGGCGGCACGCCAACTGCGCGACCGTGAGGTCCGCCGCGACAAAATGGTCCGGGCCATCTGGGTGCTGCGCGGCCTGCTGCGGGAGTACGGGCGCCGGTTGTCCGACGCCGGAGTGTTCGACAGCGCCGACGACGTGTTCTATCTGCTGGTCGACGAGCTCCATGAAATCGAGCGGCTCCCGCCGGACGCCGCGCAGCTGGTGGCCCGGCGGCGGGCCGAACAGCGCAGGCTGGCCGGCGTCGTTCCGCCAACGGTTTTCAGCGGGAATTGGCTGCCGTCCACCACGTCGTCACCGGCCCTGTCCAGCGGGGAAACCCTGCGTGGAGTCGGTGTCTGCGGGGGACGCGTCCGCGGCCGGGTGCGGATTGTGCGGCCCGAGACCATCGATGACCTGCAACCCGGCGAGATCCTCGTCGCGGAAGTCACCGACGTCGGCTACACCGCCGCGTTCTGCTACGCCGCCGCCGTGGTGACCGAGCTCGGTGGTCCGATGTCGCACGCCGCCGTGGTGGCCCGCGAGTTCGGGTTCCCTTGTGTGGTGGACGCTCAGGGCGCCACCCGATCCCTGCCGCCGGGGGCGCTCGTCGAGGTCGACGGGACCACGGGCGAGATTCACGTGCTTGAACTGACCCCTGACGACAGCCCACCGCTGTCGGCCCGAGAGCGCGGCGGCAGCTGAAACCGCATATGCCAAGCCGTCGCAGGTTCAGCAGCTGAACGCGGTACCGACGCCATCCGGCGGCGGCACCGACCGCAGGCAACCGAAAGGCTGGATGCCGGCGGTGGCAAACCGTACCGCCGACTGGTGGGCATAGTTCACGCAGAACACGCCCGCCTGATCGGCGCGGCAACGGTAGTCGTCATATGACAACGAGTCTCCGCTGGCCAGCTGGGCGCCGTCGCCGTTGACGAACGGACCCGGATCGCCGCGGGCCGCTCCGATTTGCAGGCTCGTTCCGTCGAAGTCGACCCAGCCCGCTTTCCATTCGCCGTAGGCCGTCTCGGGTCTCGGCGGG
>DASSGQ010000381.1:0-3604 GCA_035693385.1 Mycobacterium sp. | reverse complement strand
CACTCCATAACACAAGGCGATTAAGTCATGTAACCGGACAAACAGAGACAACCACGGGGCCGTGGGCGTCACGGCCCACAGTCTCCTCCCTGCCACCAGGCCCCATGTCCCTTCACCACGACTCGATCCCGGTCAAGCCGAGTCGAACAAAACGATCAGGGCTCAGTTCGCCTCGGACGGTACCGCGCGCAGGACGGTCAGCGTCACGCTGTTGTCCTTGTAGGACACCCGGAACAGGTAGCCGCCCGCGAGCAGGACGCGCATTTCGGGCACCGCATGGAAATTGCCGCTGATCGACTTGCCATTCATGATCGTCAGTACGGTGCCCGGGGTCAGGGCTCCGCGCACATCCAGGGTCAGCTCCCCGTCCAGTACGAGATCACCTGCGGCCTGGACGCTGGTGTAGTCGCGGTCACCCCTGATGGTCACCGCTAGGCGACCGTCCCTGCCGATGCTCACGTTCCCGCCGACGGTCAGGACATTGCCGGGAGCGATGTGCACATCGGAGACGCCCGTGGCTTCGTCGGGTCCGAGACCGGGCTGCAGCGCGCCACCGGCGACGTCGATGCTGCCGGCGACGCTGCCGCTGCCGCCGAGCGTCCCGCCGCGTACGTCGATCGAGCTCGCGTGCGAGCCCACGACCGAGAGCTTCCCGCCGAGGACGGTGCTCGTGCCGTGCCAGCTGTCATTGCCGGTGAGGAACAGGGTGCCCGCGCCGCGCTTGGTGAGGCTGCCCACGTAGACGCGTTCATTGCGTGCTTGCTCGCGGCGGGTGCCGATGGCGAAGTCGGACTTGTCGGCGTCGCTGGCGTTGGCGGGCAGGCCGTTCGTCCAACCCTTTGCGATCTTGGTGGCCTCCCAGGCGGCCGCTTCGTCGGCGTCTTCCTGCTGGCGTGCGCGGATCGCGACGTCGGAGATGTCGTTCGACCATGCGTCGGTGTCTCCCTGCGTGTTGACGTCGAACGGCCCGAGCAGCTGGCCCGGACCCTTCATGGCCTCCCGCAGGCTTGGCGTCTGCCAGCCGTTGCGCCGGTCGGGAACCTGCACGATCTGGCCCGCCGTGGGATTCGGAACGGCGTTGCCCGCCGCGTCGTTGATCGTGCTGTTCTGCCGACCGGTGGTGAACATCGTGTAGAGCGCCTGCTCATTGGTCATGTGCGGGAAGCGCTCCATGATCAACGCCAGCGTGGCCGCCGAGTGCGGGGCGGCCATCGACGTTCCTGAGAAGGCCTGATAGCGCGGCTGCGGCACGCCGTCGACGACTACCACGGTGGTGCTGTTGATCGCGGTGCTCGGCGCCGTCGCGCAGGACCACTTCGCGACACCGCACTGGTTGAATCGTTGCTGTCCCGGGACCAGGATCGAACCGTCGGGGTTGAACGTGCGCCCGATGTTGTTGTTGATCCCCGACGTGGTGAACCAGCGGCCCTCCAGGTCCGGCATGAAGTACGGTGCGGCGCCGCGCGGCGTCGGGTTCGCCACGCCGGCGTTGCCGGCGCTGAACCCGATGATCGTGCCGGTGCGGGCGACGTCGATGGCTCCGTTCAGCCAGTGCACGGTGTTGCCGTTCGCGTCGGCGACGCCATCCGGCGTGGACAGGTAGCGCCATGCCGCGTTCAGACCGTCGTAGGTGTTGTAGTTCTCCGTGGGCGGCGCGCTGCCCCAACTGCTGCTGACGATCCGGACGGGCTTGCCGTTCGCCGTCTGCGCGGCGTTCACGGCCCGGTAGACGTTGCCGATGTAGCCGTTGTCCGGCGTCTGCTCGGGGGTCGCGTTCGGCGGTAGTTGGCCGTAGAACACGCCGTCCGTCTTGTGGGTGTTGCCCAGGTACACGTTGCTGTTGAACGCGACGCCGTGCATGTTCGCCTCGGGTCCGCCAGGCTGCGTCTCGCCGACACCGTCGCGGCTTGCGCCCACGGTCCCGCTGACGTGCGTGCCGTGGGTGTCGTTGAACGCCGGGTCGTAGAACCCCGGGGTCGGACCCGTCTCGCCACCTTGGGCTACCACCGAGAAGTAGCGGTCACCCACCGCGTAGTTCGTGTCGAGGCTGCCGTGCTCGCGTACGTGCCCGGCGAAGAAGCCCGAGTCGACGAGACCGATGTTCATCCCACCGCCGGCGTACCCGGCGGCGTAGGCGAACTCCGCTCCGATCGACACCAGGCCGATATCCCGGTTGAATTCGGGCGTACGCCAACTGGCCGGGTCGCCGAGCCGGCCGGGGTCTCCCACGTAGGACTTGATCGGTGGCGGCGCGGGCGCCTGCGCCATCGCCGGCTGCGCGGCAACGCCGAGCACCACCATGGGTGTCAGCGCCGCGATCAGCGCCGACTTCGCATGTTTCGCGGTGGACATTTTCGGCCTCCTCCAAGATCGTTCCGTGCGGAATAGGGTGAGCCTCGGTCTGGCGTATCGGTCAAAACATAGACGGATATTTGCTTTTATTTTCAATTGATGTGCGAATTTTTGTGATGCCCGTCAGGAGAGCGAGGCGGCTTGCTTGCGACGATGCATTCCGTGGCTAATTCGGACGGGCGAGATTCGTTCGGCTTGCGAGGCCGGAGATGCCGGGAATCCAGGCGGTACCGAAAATGATATTGATCGGCATCATGCCCGCGTATCGACGTAATACATCGGACACTCGGTGGCCGCCGGTAGGCGACATAAGCATCGACAGCCTACTACTGCTCCGCGGCCCCGTCGTTGTTTCTATTTGTCCGGTTACATGACTGAATCGCCTGTGTCATGGGGTATGACAGCAGGCGAGCACGACTTCTGCGGATCTTTCGGTTCCTAGGCCAGAAGATCATCAGGAGTCGTGCTGCTGCCGGTATCTTCCCCGATCAGCCCCGCTGTTGACCTGTACGTGCCTAAATGTCGTCCGGGCAGCTCAGGCGGCGTGTCGGTATTCGTGGAGGATGCCGCCGAGTCGGTCGCGTCGTTCGATGTCGAGTCGGCCGAGTCGGTCCGGTTCGGTGATCGGTCGGGGGAGCGGGCGTAGGGGTGCCGCGGCGCGGAGCGTGCGGTGGCGCCGGTGCTCGTTGTAGAAGGCTTCGTACTTCGCCATGCTCGTGCAGCAGGTGCGCCTGGTTCACGATGAGAGTTCGGTCGAGCAGTTCGGCTCGGCAGGTGCGCACCCAGCGCTCCATGATTGCGTTCATGCGCGGCACGCGAATGCCAGTCTTCACGGTGGCGATGCCTTCGTCTACGAAGACCGCGTCGAAGGCGGTGGTGTACTTGCTGTCGCGGTCGCGGATCAGGTCCTTCACCGTCATGCTGGCGTCGTGGAAGTCCATGACCAGATTCCGGGCGAGTTTCGTCGTCCAGCCCGCGGTGGGGTGCGCGGTGGCACCGAGGAATCGGACGCGGCGGGTGGCGTGTTCGATGACGGCGACGACGTATAGGCGGCCGCCGTTCACGGTTCGGGTTTCGAAGAAGTCGGCGGCGAGGATCGCGTGTGCTTGGCTGCGTAGGAACGTAGTCCAGGTCTGGCGGTCGCGGCCGGGCACGGGATCGATACCTGCGTTCTTGAGGATTTCCCAGACCGTCGATGCGGCGATCTTGATGCCCAGGGCGGCCAGTTCGCCGTGGATGCGTCTGTACCCCC
>DASSGQ010000380.1:0-6454 GCA_035693385.1 Mycobacterium sp. | reverse complement strand
AACGGCGGAAAGCCCTACGTAGTCGCCTGTGTGGGCAACGAACCTTGCGTGACGGTTGACACCGCCGACACCGCGATCGAAGTCGGCGACGACGAGTTCTGGATGCTGCTGGCCGGCAAGAAGCTCTCCGCACGTGACCGCCGGGTGCTCGGCGCGGTCGCCAACCAGGCCGCCGGTCTGGTCAAGCAGCGCGAGCTGGCCGAAGAAGCGGGCCGCACCCAGGCGATCGTGCAGGCAGACGAACTGCGCCGCTCGCTGCTGTCCGCGGTCAGCCACGATCTGCGCACGCCGCTGGCGGCGGCCAAGGTCGCCGTGTCGAGCTTGCGCGCCGAAGACATCGCGTTCTCCCCGGAGGACACCGCCGACTTGCTGGCCACCATCGAGGAGTCGATCGACCAGCTGACCGCTCTGGTCGGAAACCTGCTCGATTCCTCGCGTCTGGCCGCCGGCGTGGTGCGCCCGGAACTGCGACGGGTGTATGTGGAGGAGACGGTGCAACGCGCGCTGGTCAGCATCGGCAAGGGCGCCACCGGTTTCTACCGATCCGCCATCGATCGCGTCAAGGTCGACGTCGGCGACGCCGTGGTGATGGCCGACCCCGGGCTGCTCGAAAGAGTCTTGGCGAATCTGATCGACAACGCGCTGCGGTACGCGCCCAATTGCGTGGTTCGGGTCAACGCGGGACGGGTGGGCGACCGCGTTCTGATCAACGTCATCGACGAAGGTCCGGGCATCCCGAAAGGTTCCGAGGACCAGATCTTCGAGGCCTTCCAGCGACTCGGCGATCACGACAACACCACCGGGGTGGGTTTGGGAATGTCGGTGGCGCGGGGCTTTGTCGAAGCAATGGGCGGCACCATCGCGGCCGGCGACACCCCGGGCGGTGGACTTACCGTCGTGGTGGATCTGGCTGCGCCACAACCGGTCGGTGTGCGATGACTCGCGTGTTGGTGATCGACGATGAGCCGCACATCCTGCGCGCGTTGCGCATCAACCTGTCCGTCCGGGGCTATGAGGTGGTCACCGCGTCGACCGGT
Organism: Mycobacterium sp.; assembly: GCA_035693385.1. GTDB lineage: Bacteria > Actinomycetota > Actinomycetes > Mycobacteriales > Mycobacteriaceae > Mycobacterium. The sequence goes on along the minus strand of DASSGQ010000380.1, from coordinate 5,417 downwards.
GCCGGAGCGCTGCGCGCCGCCGCCGAGCAGAAGCCTGACGTGGTGATCCTCGACCTCGGGCTGCCCGACATATCGGGCATCGAGGTGCTGGCCGGTCTGCGCGGCTGGCTCACGGCACCGGTGATCGTGTTGTCGGCGCGCACCGATTCGTCGGACAAGGTCGAGGCCCTGGACGCCGGCGCCGATGACTACGTCACGAAACCCTTTGGGATGGACGAGTTTCTGGCCCGGCTGCGCGCGGCGGTCCGCCGCAACGCCACGGCGTCCGAAGTCGACCAGCCGGTCGTCGAAACCGAGGCGTTCACCGTCGACCTGGCCGCCAAGAAGGTCACCCGGGACGGTGTCGAGGTCCACCTCACTCCGACCGAGTGGGGCATGCTCGAGGTGCTGGTGCGCAATCGGGGCAAGCTGGTCGGCCGCGAGGAACTCCTCAAGGAGGTGTGGGGTCCCGCGTATGCCACCGAAACCCATTACCTGCGAGTGTATCTGGCGCAGCTGCGACGCAAGCTCGAAGACGACCCGTCACATCCCAAGCATCTGCTGACCGAATCGGGCATGGGCTACCGCTTCGAGGCCTGAGTCACATACGCCACACGGGCCTCTCCGCAAGTCGACACACTTTTTGCCCGCCTCACAGCGACAACGTCGCTGCCGCGCGCAAGGCCAGCACGCGCTGGTGGATCCGATATTCGGTGGCGCGGGGTATCCGGCCCGGGCCGTACAGTCCGCGTCCCAGCCGGCGCACCCTGCCGCGCCCGATCTCCCACCGCAACGCATCCGACACCACCTTCGATACCCTGCCAGGGACGCAAAAGCCGTGCCAGCCAAGCGCATCGATCATCTCGGTGATGGTCGCCGGCCCGTGCACGGCCAGGTGCATCGTGAGCACGTAACGAAGCTCGATCCCCCGCAATGGTTGGTTCATCGTCGAACAATCCCATGGCGGTACGACAGCGACAGGCGTTGTCGCTGTGAGGCGGGCAAAAAGTGTGTCGACTTGCCGAGATACGCGTGTGGCGTATGTGGTTCAGCCCGCGATCGACAGCACGATGCCGTCCAGGATGTCGTGCTCGCTGACGGTTAGCTCGTCGATGCCGGCGCGGGCGCGCAGCTCGCGCGCCAACTCCTCGACCACGATCGCGCCACCGCCGATGACGTCGGCCCGGCCCTCATGCATCGGCCCCAGCGCGGCGCGCTGGGATCGCGTCATGCCGATCAGCCGGTCACACACTGCCAGCAGGTCGCCGCCGCTGACACGCGAAAGATGAATGGCCGCAGCGTCATACGCCGTCATGTTGTGCGCCAGCGCGGACAGCGTGGTCATCGTTCCGGCGAGCCCGACCCAGGTTCGGGCGCCCTCGACGGGTACCACGCCCAGCGCGACGTCGAGCCGCTCGCGCACCACCTGGCGGGCGGCCTGGACTTCCTCCGGTGTCGGGGGGTCGGAGTGCAAACAGCGTTCGGTCAACCGGACGCAGCCGATGTCGGCCGAGTAGCTGGCCACCACCCGGTCGCTGCCGAGCACGATCTCGGTGGAGCCGCCGCCCAGGTCGACGACGACGAAAGGTGCTGCGGCCTTGTCCAATTCGCCGACGGCCCCGCGGAACGACAGCTCGGCCTCTTCGGCGCCGGTGATGACCTCCGCGACCGCGCCGGGTATCACGGCGCCCAGCACCTCAGCCGTCATCGCAAAGAAATCGGCGCGATTGGTGACATCCCGGGCCGCGGACGTGGCGACCATCCGCACCCGCCGTACACCGTGCCGGCTCAGCAGCGAAGCGTAGTCGGCCAGCGCGGCCCGGGCTCGGGCAATCGCTTCCGGCGCAAACTGACCCGTCGCGTCGACGCCCTGACCAAGGCGCACGATCCGCGTCTCGCGATGCAGATCGCGTAGCTGCCCATCGCTCGCGTCGGCGATCAGCAACCGGATCGAGTTGGTGCCGCAATCGATCGCGGCCGCCCTCACCGCCACGGTTCACCCACCAGTCCGGAGGCGTCTGACTTGAAGCGCGGCTCGCGGACCAGAATCGCCAATGCCTCGTCGCCAAGCGGATTCACACCCGGGCCCTTGGCCAGCGAATGCGCGATCAACACGTGCAGGCACTTGACCCGGTCGGGCATTCCTCCGGCGGAAAACGTGGTCCCCAGCGGCTCGATCGCATCGCGTTCGGCCAGATACGAGTCGTGGGCTCGCCGATAGGCGGCGGCCAGTTCGGGGTCCTGCCGCAACCGTTCGGTCATCTCCCCCATCAATCCCGTGGTCTCCAGCCTGCTCGCGGCCGCGGTCAGCACGGGATGCGTCAGGTAGTACAACGTCGGAAAGGGCGTGCCGTCAGGAAGCTTCGGCGCGGTCTTCACGACGCCGGGTTCACCGTTGGGACACCGATAGGCGATCTCGAGCACCCCGCGGGCCTCACGCCCGAGTTGGCGCGCCACCGCTTCCAGGTCGGCACGATCAACCACCGGGAGCCGTGGGATTCGGTGCGTCCGGCGGCACCGGACCGGATGACCCGGGTTCCCCCGGCGGCGGGACCTGCGGCGAAGGCGCGTTGGCCGGCGGCAGGTGCGGGGCATCCGCGATGGTGTGCCACAGCGAGGTGTACCACGGGTCGTTATTGGCCGGTTTTGCCGCCTCGGCCCCCCCGGGTTGTGGCGACGCGGCCGTGGGCGGGAGTTGAACCTGGAACGGGATGTCCCCGGGCATCACGAAGCCAAGGCGCTCGCGGGCCTGGGCGGCAATGTAGGCCGGGTCGCCGAGCTTGACTTTCTTCTGCTCCAGGTCGGCGATCTGACGGCGCAGCGCGGCTTCGCTTGCCGCCAACTGATCCATCTCGGTGCGCTGCGCGAAATAGGTGCGTACCGGGCCGGCGATGGTCAACGTCAGGACGCAGATCAGCGCGGCCAGCACCGCTGCCCGTCGCGCCGTGAAACCCAGCCGCTGGTCGGAACGCTGCTCGACGGATTCGGCAACCTGCCGCTTGATGGGCTCGACGACCCGCTCCTGCACCGTGCGCGTCGGGTTTCTGGTGGCGTGGTTGGCGGTTTGCGACGGTTTGGACGGCTTGGTTGCGCGAGGGCGCCGGATCGCATCGCCGGCCTTCCCCGGACGCGATGCCGGGGAGCGGCGCTTCGAATCTGGGCGTTTCGCTTCGGGCATTGGCGATCTAGCCGCGTCTTCCGTTGGCCGTCAAGCTATTTGGAGTCCAGAGCGTATCGCGGAAAGGCCAGATCACCGGCGTAGCGCGCGGCGTCGCCGAGGGCCTCCTCGATGCGCAGCAGCTGATTGTATTTGGCGACCCGTTCACTGCGGGCGGGCGCGCCGGTCTTGATCTGACCGCTGCCGACAGCCACCGCCAGGTCGGCGATTGTGGTGTCCTCCGTCTCGCCGCTACGGTGGCTCATCATCGTGCGATACCCGCTGTGGTGGGCGAGCGCGACGGCGTCGAGCGTCTCGGTCAGCGTGCCGATCTGATTCACCTTGACCAGCAACGCGTTTGCCACACCCTTTTCGATACCTTCTTCGAGCCGTTCGGGATTGGTGACGAAGATGTCGTCGCCCACGATTTGCACGCGGTCACCGATCGCCGCGGTCAGAGCTGCCCACCCCTCCCAATCGTCTTCGGCCAGCGGGTCTTCGAGGGAGACCAACGGATAGGCGCCGAGCAGGCCCGCGTAGAACTCGGTCATCTGCTCGGCGGTGCGGGTGCTGCCCTCGAAGGTGTAGCCGGTGCCCTCGGTGTAGAACTCGGTGGCGGCCGCGTCGAGCGCCAATGCCACGTCGACGCCGGGTTTGAAACCCGCCTTTTCGATGGCCCGGCCGATCAGATCCAGCGCCGCGGTGGTGCCGGCCACGTCGGGGGCGAAGCCGCCCTCGTCGCCCAGGCCGGTGCTCAGCCCCTGACTTTTCAGCACCGATTTGAGCGCGTGGTACACCTCGGCGCCCCAGCGCAACGCCTCGGCGAAGCTGGGCGCGCCGATCGGCGCCACCATGAACTCCTGGATGTCCACCCCGGTGTCGGCGTGGGCACCACCGTTGACGATGTTCATCATCGGCACCGGCATGATGTGCGCGTTCGGCCCGCCGATATAGCGGAACAGCGGCAGATCGGCGGAATCGGCGGCCGCTTTCGCGACCGCCAGGGAGACACCCAGGATGGCGTTGGCACCCAGCCGTGACTTGTCGGGGGTGCCGTCGAGGTCCACCAGCGCCTGGTCCACCAACCGCTGATCGTCGGCGTTGAGCCCGATCACGGCCGGACCGATCTCGTCAAGCACGGCTTGCACGGCCTTTTGCACGCCCTTGCCGCCGTAACGCCTTCCGCCGTCGCGCAACTCGACGGCCTCGTGCTCGCCCGTGGACGCGCCGGACGGCACCGCCGCGCGGGCAAACGTCCCGTCGATCAGGGCGATCTCGACCTCGACCGTCGGGTTACCCCGGGAGTCGAGGATCTCGCGGGCTCCGACCTGCTCGATAATCGGCACTGGGTTCTCCTTGTGTCGTAGCTGGTGACGGCCCCGAGGCCGTCTTCAGCGTAAAGCCTGGGTCAGCGATACATCCTGCTACAGCGGGTGACCCGCCGCGTAGGCGGTCGCCCAGTCCCGCACCGCCCGCGCGTAGACGCCGGAGTTGTTGTAGGCGCGCAGCGCGGTTATCCACCCGCGCGCCGTCGCCAGGTCTTTGCCGCGCCAGCACAGATAGCCCGCCGCGGCCAGCGCCGCGTCGTCGATGTTGTCCGGGCTGACCACGCCGTCGTTGTGCGCGTCAACGCCGTACAACCGCCACGTCTCCGGAATGAACTGCATCGGTCCCATCGCTCGCACCACGTCGGCGGCCCCATCCCCGTCCGCGGTGTCGACAATGCGCAGGGTGCCGCCGCTGCCGTCCAGGCGAACGCCCCGAATGGGAGGACTCACATCTCCGTTCGGCGCCAGCTTCGCGCCCCGGTAGGTGCCGTGGTGGCTCTCGACCTGGCCGATGCCCGCCAGCGTGGTCCACGCGATATGGCACTTCGGGTTCTCGACCTCGGCGACCCGGGCGGCGTAGGCGTAGGCCTCCAGTGCGATGACCGGAATCTCCAGCGCCACCGACCGTGGCAGGGCCCATCCGCGCAGCTGATCAGCGGGCCGGCCGCTGGCGTGAGTGTTCACCGGCGGCACCGGATCTCCGGCCGGCGGCGGCACGCCCTCGGGGATGAACAGGCTGAGCTGCCAGGTGCAGCTGGAGGCCAGAAGCATCGCGGTCGCGCCGATCACCGCGGCCGCACGCAACCAACGTCTCGGCGACACCATGTTTCCTTCGAGCTCCCCTGCACACACTTCGGCCACGACCATCGTCCCATGGGTTCCGGGACTAACCGGCGACATTGGGCGCCGCGTGCACCGAGGCGGCCCGGATTTCGCCGAATTAGCGATTAGCT
>DASSGQ010000379.1:0-18533 GCA_035693385.1 Mycobacterium sp. | reverse complement strand
GCCAGACTCAGGTGGGAAGCCCCGAGGTCAGGCGCACCGCCGTCACCGTTCGACTCGGAGGGGACCACCAAACGCCGCACTGCAGGCAGTATTTCGCGCAGCGGCAACTCGACGGGCAGGGCCATCTCCGTCAACCTGCTGTCCGCGAGAATGGCAACGCGGACGATCGGCATGACGGCGCCGGACGTCACCGGGCCCTCGAAAAGTGCTGAGGCCATTCCTGGGACATCGTGCTCTCTTTCTATCGGGTTTCAGTTATGCGTGTTGGGCAGAAAAATCTCGGGCCAGCCGCTGGCCGGGGAACCATTGGCCGTCAGGCAGTTCGGCGGTCAGTTGTTCGATCGCGACGGCGACGGCGAACGGGGTCCCCGGGCTGAACGTCGAGACCCACTCCCCGTCGAAGGCGCGGGACGGGCTGACCAGCACCCGGCCCGCGGCGCTGTCCACGACGCTCAAGCCGACCTCGGTGGTGGAGTGCCGCCCGTCGCGGCGGCAGCCGGCGACGATCTCGACGTAGCTGCGCGGACCGCAGAACACCGACTCCACCACCGGTCGCGCCGATGCCGGGATGCCCAGATAGTCAACGACTTCGGCCAGCGCAACGCCGGACCGCAGCCGCTCGTCGGCCCGGGCGCCGACGCGCGTGGGCATGCTGAACGCGTCGAATCGCGCCGGCGGCCGCTGCGCCAACCCAACACCGAGGACGGGAACCAGCGCCCGGGCGTCGTCGATATCCATGGCGGTAAACGTGATCAGCTGCGCGCTGCGCAACGCGACCACCGTCTTACGGGTCTTGGCGGCCCGATCGGCGGCGCCGACGCGCTGCGCGACGACGCCGCGCAGCAGGTCGTCGGTAGCCGGGCCCGAGCCGGTGGCTGGGGCGTGCCCCACGTAACGCAGGTCGAGCCACCGGTCCGGAAAGCACACCACCCGGATCCAGTCGGCGACGGCCGGATTGAGGAGCCCGGTTTGCGACAACAGACCCATCCGGATCAGTTCGGACCGCTGACGTTCGCAGAACGCCTCCCGGTGCGCGGCATCACAATAGGGCGCGGTGATCGCCAGCACCCACGGGAAGCTGCCCGCCCCAATGGTTTCCGCGATGAACCACGCTTGATCGACCGTCAGCTCGACGGCGTTGGGTTCTGCGTTCATTTACGTCGTCTCGGCGGGAACTAGCCGCCCCATTTGGCGGCTTCGGCGGCGTCACGGGCGTACATGGCCATCGTGTTGGCCTCGTGCGTGCTGGCCATCGACTGGTAGGCCCGCACCAGAGATTCCATCGCCTGGTTCCACTGGGCCTGCCACACCTGATAGGTCATGCCGGTATCGCCCTGCCAGGCATTAGACAGCGCGGCCTGCTCGCTGGCGATATCGGCGCCCAGCCCCTGCAGCGTGCCGGCGTAGCCCGACATGTCCCCCGCGTGACCCAACATCGCCGGGTAGTTGTACATGATCTCTGACATCGCAAGTCCCTTCGCGGTTAGTAGCGGTCTGGTCAGAACGCCGTGTAGCCGGAAGCGGCCGCGGCGTCGGCGGCCACATAGGTGCCCGCGGCGTCCCCAAGGTTGGCCTGGGCGATGTCCAGCAGCGCGTTGATCCGGCTCGCGGCTTCCACAAAGCGGGCGTGCGCGGCCTGAAACGCCGCCGACGCCTCCCCCACGTGAAACGACTGCGCCGACAGCGCTTCCTGCTCGGCCTGGCTGATCGTGCTGCGCATCAACGCCGCCTTGGCGCTGAACGCCGACTGCGCGGCCATCAACTGCGGAATATGCGCGTCCAACAGACTCATAACGATTCCTTCCCTTTCGAATTTCGGTGCACTGGCGCATTGCTGAGCATCGTGCTAATTGCTTGAGCCCCCTCTCCCCGGTTCAGCGCCGTGGTTGTCCTGTTCCCACGTGCCCGGCAGCATCGGCATCCGCGGCCCGCCGCCGTATTCGTCGCCGGCCAGTTTGGTCAATCCCGCGGCCGGCAAAGCCGCTTCTCTGTGCGCCGTGCCGGCAAAGCCCAACGTGCCGGCGCCATTTCCGGAAGCCATGGCGGAGACCAGCTGCTCGGGTTGGCCGTAGTCGGGCGCAACGCCGATGTCGGAATCCATGTCCAAGAATTCATCGCCGTACTCGCGCATTGCCGCCCGCCGGCGCCGGCGGGCCCGGGACTGCGCGGCACTCGGTACCGCCGCGGCGGCCGCGGGAATGGTGGCCGCCGGTGCCTTGGTCCCACCACGGTCGGTCAACGTCGGCCCAAAGCCAGTTTCTGGATTACCGCCGCCGCCCACCACATAGGCGAAACTGCCGGTAGCCGCCCCCGGGGCGGGTGTAGCGGCCGCACCCGCACCCGCGGGCGTCGACGCCGGGATCCCCGCCGCGGGCGCGGCCGTTGGGGCCAGCGCCACCACCGGCTGTACCGATACCGGTTGGGCGGTCACCGCGACGCCGCCCGCGACGGGTTCTGTCAACGTCGGCGCCACTTCGACCGCATTCGCCAGCGCCAGGGGCAACGTCAGCGGCCGGACGAGCCCCAGGAAGGGGCTGAGAAACAGCGACGGATACGTGATCGACGCACCGACCCAGGAGAAGGCCTGCCAGGCGATCGCAAACAACAGCGGACCGTAGAGCACCAGCGCCTCAGACGGATTCGTCAAGAACGCCTCGATGAGCTGCACCGAATTTCCGATGGGATTCTGGAGGAACGAACCGAGCTCCTGATACATCCCCCCGTAGAAATTGGTGTACTCCGACAGCAGCTGCGACAGCAGGTCCGAGAGGTTCAGGGACGAGCCGGACTGGGCCGCCTGGGTGGCCGCGCCGCCCTGGGTGGTAGCGGCCGCCGCGTTGCCGGTTTCACCGACACCGGGGTTCACCACATTCGGCGCCGGAATGCTGCGCGGCGCCGACGCCAGCGCCGCGCCCGCGACGGCCTGGTAACCCGCCATCGTGGTGGCGGCCTGGACCCACATCCGCACATAGTCGGCCTCATTGAGCGCGATCGGAATCGTGTTGAGCCCAAAGAAATTCGTCGCTACCAGCACCCCATGCACGACGTGGTTGGCCGCCAATTCCGCCAATGTCGGCATCGCCGCCACGGCGGCGGTGTACGCGGTCGCCGCGACCTCGTGCTGTGCGGCGACACCGGCGCTGTCAGCGCTGGCCTGCTGCAACCACTCCAGGTACGGCAGGTGAGCCGCCGCATACCGCTCGGCAGTCGGCCCCTGCCACGCCCCCGCCTGAACCGCCCCCAGGAGCCCGCTGAGTTCGGCTGCCGCCGAAGCGTATTCGGTGCTGAGCGAGGACCAGGCGCCGGCGGCCGCCAACAGCGACCCCGGTCCCGGTCCGGTGCTCAGCAACGCCGAATGCACTTCCGGCGGCGAAGCCATCCACACGATGGACCCAAAGGGGACCAACGGGCCAGTCATTGTCAGCCGCCTGCCATCCCATAGGTAGCGGCGGCCGCGGCGTCACCGGCGAGGTAGCTTGCCCCGGCCTGACCCACACCCACACCGGCGCGGCCCAGCTCTTCGACACCCTGTGCCGCGATGGCGGCGTGCTCCTGGCCCTGGGCGCTGAAGCCGGCGGCCGTCTGCAGCGACACCGGATCCGCCGCCGGGGGCACCACCGCGGTAATCGCCGGGGCCGCCGCCGCGTGCGCGGCCGCCAGCCGCGCCGTCAACGCCTCCACCGCCGCGCTGGTGGCGGCCAGGCCCTCGGGAAGCACTCGCAACGTCATGGCCACTCCTTCTGTTGTCCCTCTGCTTGCGCTTCACTTGCCAGCACGGACTCCCCGATGAGCGGGTTGACCAACTGCACGTAAGTCGGGCTGTCGCTGTCGCCCAACAGGATCGCCCGACCGGCAGGCAACCGGTTGAATCGCTGGCCCCGGATCTTGCCGCTGTCTTGCGGGTTGCCCGAAAGCATCAAGGTGGTCGCCTGCAGGTCGTTGAACCGGCGCAGCAACGGGCTGGTCATCAACGTGTGCCCGGACCCGCTGGCGCGCGCCGTGACGATCACCCGCAGCCCCAGATCGGCGGCTTGCGAGAGCTGCCCGATGAGGGGAGTCCAGGGCCGCTGCCCGATGTAGGGACCGCTCGTCACCGGCGAATCCGGTATCTGGTCGACGTCGTCGATGATCAGGTAATGCGTGTGGCCCTGATACGTCCAGCGGGACAGTTCGGCGGCCGACAATCCCGCCGGTGGCCGCCGTGACTCGATGAGGTTGGACAAACCGAGCATCGCCGGCAGGATCCGGTCGATGTTGGCGGTGTACTCGTTGTCGGGGAACAACGGCTCGTCCACCAGGTGCAGCCGGCGATCCAGCACGGTGAACGCGATCTGGTCCTCGGTGGAGTGCTCGCGGATAGTGCGAACGATGTGGCGTAGCAGCGTGGTCTTACCCGACTTGCTGTCGCCGAACGCCATCAACAGGGGGTTCTCGGTGAAGTCGAGGACGACGGGCGCGAGATCCTCTTCGCGCTGGCCGATGACCACCTGCTCGGGGCCCCGGTAGAGCGGCCTGACGGCGCCGGCGGCCAGGTTGACGGGCAGCAGCCGAACCGGCGGCGCTGCCGTGCCGGGGTAGCGGGCGTTGATCGCCCCCACCTGATCGAGCTCCGGAGCCGCGAACAGGAAATGCTCCGCCGCCATCGTCAGCCCGCGGCCCGGCTGGTCGTGCGGCACCGCGTCGGCCGGACGACGCAGGGCGCCGATCACCCGCACGTTGCTGTCCCGCGGATCGTGCAGCTTGAGCTCGAGCCGCAGCCCGAGGCCGTCGCGCATCGCCAGCGGTACCTCCAGCCAGCTGGGGGTGGTGACGATCACGTGGATGCCGTACGCCAGGCCGACGTTGACCAGCTCAGTCACCTTGGCCAGCAACGGGTTACGGGTGTTGAACTGGTCGGTGTTGTCACGGCCGAACGCGTAGAGGTTATCGATGACCAGGAACACCTCGCCGAAGCCGTCGTCGGGGGCCGAACCATTTCTGTCCTTGAATACCTCCCGCCGCAGCCGGGACAGCAACAGCTGCTCCAGCTCACCGAAGGTGCGGCGGATGCGCTCGGGCTCCAGCCCCGAGGCGACGCTGCCGACGTGTGCCAGATCTTCCACCGCCCGCAACTGCCCGCCGCCATAGTCGAGGCAGTAGAACGTGACGTCGCGGGGCGAGTGCAGGCTGGCCGCCGACAGGATGAACGTTTGCAGCGCAGTCGATTTCCCGGACTTGGCGCCGCCGTGAATGACCACGTTGCCGGCCGACGACGTGGCGTCGAACACCAGCGGGTCGCGGCGCATCTCGAATGGCTTGTCGATCTCACCGAGCGGCCACCGCCACTCCTGTCGCGGTATCCCGGCGCGCGCCAGCACCGCGGTCAGCGGAATCGGTTCATCGAGCGGCGGCAGCCACAACTGCGGTGCCCGCGGCCCGTAGCGCTCCAGTTGCTCGCCGATGGTCGCGATGAGCTTGCGCGGCGGTCCGGCCGTTTCCTCTTCGCCGGCGCTGGAGATCAGCGTGTCCTGGTCCGGCTCCACCCGCCCGGCGCTGAACAGCTTCGGCTCTAAAATTGACTGCACCACAATGGATTTGGCCGCCTGCGGCGGATCGTAGATGCCGTCGACGTAGGTGCTGCGGAATTTGATCGGGGTCGCGCCCGGGGCGGGCACCAGGAAGCCCAAGCCCTTGTGCTCTTTGCCGGACTCGATGTGATAGGCATCCTCGACGCCGATGATCTGGCGAGAGACGCTGGGACTGGCCACCTTCAACCCGATGCGGTAGGAGGTGTTCTTGTCGATGTCCTTGATCTTGCCCACATCCAGCGTCTGGGACGCGAACAGGATATGGATGCGGAACGAGCGGCCCTTGCGCGCCACGTAGTCGAACAGCTCCGCGTATTCCGGGTGATCGGCCAGCATCAGGGTGAACTCGTCGGCGACCACGAACAGCGTTGGAATCGGCGGCAGATCGACTGCGCCCGCTGCCCCGGATTCGCGAGCGTTCTCGTACTCGGTCACCGAGTTGAACGCACTGCCCTGAACCTGGCGGCCGGCTTCGCGCAGCAGCGTCTCGCGGCGGGCCACCTCACCGCGCAGCGTGTCGGCGAACCGGTCGGCCAGTGACTTTTTCTCGGCCATGTTCGAGATCACCGCGACAACCTGCGGGAAGTTGCGGAAGCTGTCGGCGCCGGCCTCGCCCTTGAAGTCGGCGTAGATGACGATCAACCGGTCCGCCGAATGAGTAGTCAACAGCGACAACAGGATCGACATCAGGGTCTGCGACTTCCCGGACCCCGTCATACCGATCATCAGGCCGTGCGGACCCATTCCGCCCTCGGCTTCGTCCTTGAGGTCGAAGATCAGCGGCTCGCCGGTCGCCGTCACACCGATCGGTACGCGCAACTCGTCGTCGCGGCGGCGCGGCGCCCACAGCGTGGGCACGTCCAGCTGCGACGCGTCCGGGATGCCCAGCAGCGTGGTGAAACTGGCGCCGCGGGTGGCCGCCGAGCGCAGCCCGGCGTGCGTCGGGTTGGAGTCCCACCGCGACAGCTGCCGGGCCAGGTGGGAGGCGTCGTCGGGCCCCAGGTCGTCGGCGGCGTCGATATAGGGCTGCCAGCCGCCGGTCTGCCAGCGCTCGATGGCGCCGTGCGCGATGCGCAGGATCGGCTTCTCGGGATCCGAATACTGTTCGCGGTGCGGGGGTTTGGCCGAGCGGTGCACCACCGTGACGCCCGCCCGGCCGACCGCGAGCGCCGAGGCGTTCAGGTCGTAGTCGGGGTCGTCCACCACGATCAGCAAATGCCGCAGCGCATCGGAGCGTCCGCCGGTGAACGCCGGGCGTTCGACCAACGCGGGTTCCAGCAGCGCGACCAGGTCGTCGGCGTTGGCCGCAAGGAATCGGGCCGGGCCGACACCGTCGAGTTCGCCGGGAATGTCGATGTGCGGCAACCACTTCAGCCAGGACCAGTCCGGGCCCTCCAAGTTGCGGGTGGCCAGCGCCACCCCGAGTACCGTCGGGTCGTGCCACGTCACCGCCTGAGCGATCCAGGCGCGCAGTGCACCGCGCACCTCATCTGGCTCACCCAGGACCGTGATCCGCGAGACCTTGGTCAGATCGATTCCGGTCGGCACGTCGGGGACGGTGCGCTGGGTGTCGAGCAGGCTGCGTAATGCGCTGTGCGACACCGGTTCCAGGTCGATCTCGTCGGCGGCGTCGTTGACCCGCAGCGCGGTGGCCAGCGGCACCTGGTGACGGCCGGCGCGCAGCACCAGGAAGTCGGGGTCGTGCGGGTCACGCTCCCACTGACGGCGCGAGCCCGGCACCGTCGCCAACTCCGTCGGCTCGGGGTGGGACCACTGCGCGGCGGCGCGCTGCTCGGCGGCCTGGGTGCGAATGTTGTCCCGCACCACCGACAGGTAACGCAGATAGTCGGCCCGTTCGGCGTCGACCTCCTCGGTGCGCATCTTGTTGTCATTGCCGCGATACAGCGCGGTGGCCGCCAGCAGCAGCACGAACGGGAAGAACAGGGTCTGCGGGGAGATCACCCGCATGCCCGTGGCGACCAGCGCAACCACCATGCCGATGATCAGGATCACGATCAGGTACGGCATCGCGCGCCGCAGCAGCGACGGCGGAATCACCCGGGGCAGCTCGGGCGGTGCCTCGATGGTGATGGTGCCTTTGCGGACGGCCGGTGGCGCCAGCCGCCGGCGGGCCTCGAAAATCAGTCGGCTCATCGGGGCGCTCCTTCGGCCGCGACCGGGCGACCGGGCCTGCTGTCGGGCGCCAGGCCGTCGTGGGCGAGCAGGGCGTCGGCACGCGACAGCGCCGGGCCGGTCGCGAACAGTGACAGGATCGACCAGGGGACGGGGACCGGCGGCGCGCTCAGGCCAAGGGCCTCAACGGGTTTGCCATGGCCGCCGGCGGGATTGGCCGCCTCGCCAGTCTCAGTGTCGATGCCGTAGCGCACCCCGGTGTCGGACACCCAGAACAGGGACCCGGCGCCCGGTGAGGCCGCGTCGCCGTCGACGGTCTGGGCGAAATAGCCGGTGCCCGGCGCCAGGGCGACGCGGCTGGCGACGCCCTGGTAGCCGGCGCCGACCAGGTCGACGGTGTGTACCGCGTCGGGCACCGGCAACGCCGAGCCGGACAGCAGGCTCATTGAGCTGCTGGCGGCCCCGGCCGGCCTGCTCCAGGACGCACAGGTGACGGGGTCCTTGGTCGCGTCGACCAATGCGACCTGCTGGTCCGGGTAGCGCGCGGTGTCCAGCATCCGCGACACCGGCAGCTTGGCAATCTGGTCCGCGCCGAGCCGCGGCGGCTGGTCCAGCCCATAGGAATTGGTGTTACGCAGGATCGCGGCGAGCACCGGCGAGATGGGCTGCAGCCCGTCCGGGAGCACCGCGTAATAGCGCACCCCGCCCGACGAATTCTGGTCCAACCCATAGGAAGCCACCACGGCCCCGATCGGAGCCGGCACGGAAAAGTTCGCCGGCGCACCGGCGTTGGGGATGGTCGGCGCCGCCAGCGGCGGCCCTTCCGGGATCGCGTTGAACAGCCCGAATGCGATCGGCCGCGGCGCGGGCACACCGGCTCCCAGGCCCAGCGCGCTGGTGACCGCGTGGTTGGCCAGGTCGACCTGGCTGCGCCTGCCGTCCCACAACAGCCAGGTGCTGGTGCCCATGTCACCGGACAAGTCGACCAGGACAGCCTGTCCGGATCCGAGCTTGGCCGCCCGCGCGCCCTGGCTGTCGGGCGGGCCCGCTATCACGGTCACGCCGGTGCTATGGGCGCCGTGCCCCCCCTGACCGCTCCCGCTGACCGCGTCGCACACCGTCCAGTTCGCGTCGTGCGAGGTGTTCTGCACCATCCGCTCCGGCGCGCCGGGAATGCCGATCAGGTTGCCGCGCGGAAAGCGGTCCAGCTCACTGCTTTTCACCGCGGTCGGGTCGACGGGACGACCGACGATCAAGCGCGCCGAGGTCAGGTTGAGCACCGGGTGCAGCTGGTCGCCCACCCGGACATAGAGCGCGTCCGTCGACCGGTCGGCGAGCACGGCGTTGTTGCCCGCCTGCCCACTGGGCCGGATCAGCGAGAACACGAAGCAGCCCGCCAGGCCGGTGATCAGGATGAGCGCGCCCATCAGCACCGCGCGCGACTGGGTGCGCAGCGGATCGACCAGCATCCTGGTGTCGTGCAGCGCGATACCGGAAGCGATCCGGCGCATCACGAACCGCCAGCCCGTCACTTGGTGTCGAGTGACGAATCCGCGCCGGTAGATCACCTGGTCGGGATTGTCGTTGACCGGGGTTCGGGAAGAGAACGATCGCCGCGCTCCGCCGCGTTCGGGGTCCGGCTCGTTGGTCGTCATGACGGCACCGACAACCCGAGGCCACGCAGCAACGGCTCCACTGACTTCTCGACGTCCTGGTCGGTGATGGTCATCAGCTCCTCGTCGGTGAATTCGCCCGTTCCCGCGTGTTCCGAGTGATCGAGCCGGAATTCGCGTTCTTCTTCGGAGCGTTCGACGATGTTGCGGACGAACCGGCCGTTGCCGGCGATGTCGAGGCTCCGCCTCGAGATTCCATTGGTGTCGGGCGTCGACTCCGCGGCCAATTTGGAGAACAGCGCCTCCATGTGGCCGAGCGCGGCGGGTTCGAAGACGCTGTCGCGTTGCTCGGCCATCTTGTGCGCGATCTCGACCAGCTCCGCCGGCACGTAGGAGGGGAAGTCGATGTTGCGGGTGAACCGGGACCGCAGGCCCTCGTTGGTGTCGAGGAACTTGTCCAGGTCCGCCCGGTAGCCGGCGATGATGACCACCAGCCGGTCGCGGTCGTTTTCCATCCGGGCCAGCAGGGTGTCGATGGCCACCAGCCCGAAGTCGTTCTTGGCGCCGGTGGCCACCAGCGCGTAAGCCTCGTCGAGGAACAGCACGCCATCGAGCGCGCTGTCGATGATCGCGTTGGTTTTGGCCTCGGTCTCGCCGATGTGCTGACCGATGAGGTCGGCGCGGTGCACTTCCCGGATGTTCTCCCGCTTCAAAAGCCCTAGGCCGCAATAGATTTTGGCGACCACGCGGGCGATGGTGGTCTTGCCCGTTCCGGGCGGGCCGGCGAACACGAGGTGGTGCGCGCGCTGCGCCACCGCGAGACCGCGCTGTTTACGCACCAGTTCCATGGCCACCGAGCTCTTCAGCCGCGACACCTGGTTTTTGACCTCGTCCAGGCCGATGAATTCGGCCAGCTGGCGCTCGGCCTCGTGCAGCAGCACGGCCTTGCGTTCGTGAGCCGCGGGGTCGACGAAGTCGTCGACGCTCGGCTCGGTCGCGGGGTCCCATGGATCGGTGCGGGCATCGATGCGGGCCGCGGTGGTCGTGACGATCCCGAAGCTGGTGTTGGACAGGGCCTGCTCGACCTGTTCGTTCTCGGGATGAGCGGCGTACAAATCCTGCAGCACCTCGTTCGCCGACTCCTCGTCGACGTGCGCGCGCAGCACCAGCGCTTTGACCAGTGCGCCGTCGACCGCCGCCACCACGACGGGGCCCTCGGGTTCCTCGAGATACGAGAGCGCCGGGGCGAACATGCCCAGCCGCGCCAGCGCGGTGCCCAGGGTGATCTTGGCGGCGTGGGAGAAGGTCTCGTCGAGATCGGTGTCGTTGACGATCGGGGTCAGCAGCTTGACGACGTCCGACCAGCGTTCGGCGCGGTAGTTGATGACGACGGCCACCCAGCGGGCCTCACGCCAGCTCGGCCGGCGTTCGATGAGGCCGGAAACGATCCGGTCGGCGTCGGCAAACCGACCGGCCTCGGGCGAGGCCAGCGCCGCCGCATAGGCGAGGTGGAAATCGTCGGGAGTGGTGGCCCGAAACTGCAGGTACAGGCCGGTGTCGTAGCGGAAGCCCAGCGCCCCGGGCGCCAGCTCCACCTCGCGCTGCAGCTTGCCCGCCGTGGTCGCCGTGCGCGAAGTGGCCTCGAGCACTCTGAGGGATACGTCACCGGCGGCCGCCAGCCCGGTCCAGGCGTCGCACTGCTCGTGGGCGATGCGGGTCAGCGCGGTGAAACCGGAGCGGGCGGCGGCGAGGTCGGCCTGACGCTGGCGCTCGTACACCGCGATGCCCAGCGCACGGCAACACGTGGCGAACCGGCTGACGGTGTCGCCGTCGACCCTGCCGTCCGACCGAGAATTGACCTGCTGAGCTGCGAGCACGCCCGTGTCACCGCGTTCCACGGCAGCTTCTTCTCCCGTACGTAGTGTCCCCTAACCTGACCCGCCTGAAGTTAGCATTGCATAAGCTAACTGTCGAGGTTCCTAGAATCCGTCGGCTCACGGCTCGGCTTCCCTTTCGGTGGCACTGACCTGGGCATTCTGGGCGATCATCGGTCGCCTTTTCGGCGGACTCCACTAAGCAGCGCAGCTTACTGAAAATCATTATCATTAGCAAAAGGACGCGTGGGTCTCCCGAACGAAGTTCAGCTCCGGTCCCCCTCACCGGGCACTCGGTCGTGGTCCCAGGTCCGCGGAACCATGGGGACCGACGGTCCGCCGCCGAACTCGTCACCGGCCAGCGTGGCCAGTCCCCCGGCCTCGGCGATGGTCTCCTTGCGTGTCGTGCCGGCGAACCCGAGCTTTCCGGCACCCCGATCCGAAGCCACGGTCGACGCGACCGGCCCGGCAGCCGACGGGTTGCCCCAGTCCGGCTCGACCTCGACGTTCATATCCATGAACTCGTCGCCGTACCCTCGCATCCCCGCCCGCCGGCGCCGGCGGGCCCTCTGCTTCGCCAGTGCTGATGCCGCAGCCGCCGCGGCGGCCGCGGCGGTCTCGGGCTCCAGCGCCTTGCGTTGGGCACTGCTGCTGATTCCCGCGCCGGCACCCATGGTCGGACCGCCCACCAGGTACGGGTAGGCGGCCCCCGCCGTAGCCGCCGGCGGTGGCGGTGGAGCTCCGGTCGCAGGCGCCTGGGCTGGCGCGGTCGTCGGAGCTGAAGCCGGGGCCGACGACGGCGCCGGACCCGGCGCAGTACTCAGGACCGGAGAGCTACTACTCCCCACCGGCACACTGGGGGTCTCGGGCGTGGGTGCCGGCGCCGCGGCAACCGCGTCGGGCTGAATCGAATCCAGCGCGCCCAGCCCGCCCAAGCCGCCCAAGAACCCGGGGTTGAAGGCCGACACGGTGAGCGCAAGCGCATTGATCTCCGGGAAGAACGCCTGGTAAGCCTCCGCTGCGTGGCCAACCTCGTCAGCTACCAATCCCGGAACGTCGGACTCCAGCTGCGCTATCGCTTGGGACGGATTCTGCGGGAATTCGAGTATGTCCCGCTCTAAGGTTTCCGAGACTTCGAAGAATCGATTCACCCACCAACTCAATTGGTATGGGTCGCCGGAATCGTCGTCGACGATGTCCTGCACACTGCCGCCAGTGTCGCTGCTGTCGCTGCTCTGGATGGGTTTGACGATTTGGGGCGGCGTTTCCGTTTGCGGCGCCGAAGTCACCGCTGAGAAAGATGTCAACTCATACTGGACCATCGCGACGGCCGCTTGGACCCACATCCACGCATACTCGGCCTCGTTGAGCGCGATCGGAATCGCATTGATCCCGAAGAAGTTCGTCGCCACCAATACCGCGTGGATCGCATGGTTGGCGGCCAACTCCACCAAGGTCGGCATCGTGGCAAGTGCGACGGTGTAGGCGGTGGCCGCAGTCTCGTGTTGGGCGGCTGTGGCCGCGCTATCGGCGCTGGCTTGCATCAGCCACATCAAATAAGGAACGTGGGCGGCCACGTATTGCTCGGCACTCGGCCCTTCCCACGCCCCGGCCTGGACCGCCGCCAGGATCGCGCTGAGCTCGTCAGCGACCGATGCATAGGTCGCGCTCAACGAACTCCACGACCCAGCCGCCGTCAGCAGGCTGCCCGGCCCGGGACCACTGCTCAGCAAGGCCGAATGGACCTCCGGGGGCGAAGCCATCCACACGGGCGCGGTCATGCTCCGCCGTCCGCGACCGAATACGACGCGCACATGGCAAATCCGTGTGCAACAACCCGTAATGCCACAGCAGGGACTCCTTGGGGGAATCGACGACCGCCTTGGCTGGTAGGCGGCGTAATTAGCACGCGGCTAGTAGTCGGTTACCGACGCAGAAAAGTTCCCGCGGCCGCCCGCCCGGTTCGAGATTTTTTCGACACCCGCCACCAATCGATGAGCACGGGTCGATCCAAGCGGCTTACCCCTTGACGGCGCTCACCAGGGTGATGCGCGCGATCATCGGGCCGGCTTCGGTGTCCGGTCCGGGAACCGGCCGCCCGGTTTCGCGTAGGTAATCGACCAACGGGGTGCCGACCGCGGTCCAGCCCCGCTTGCCGAACCATTCGGTGGCCGGCGCATGACGCTCGTTGTAGACCAGCTGGAAAAACACTCGTCCGTCGCCTTCGGCGGCAGCCGCTCGTTCTTCTTCGACCGCGGCGGAGAATTCCTCGGCGGCCATCGGGGCGCCATCCTCGATGGCGACATGGCTGCCGGGGCCGGCGAGTGAGTCGATGCCGGTGAACAACTGCTCCTGCGCGGTGGCCGGGAGATAAATCAGTAGACCTTCGACGATCCATGCCGACGGCGCGGCGGTATCAAAGCCCCTGTCCCGCAAGGCTTGTGGCCAGTCCTCCCGCAGATCGACAGCGATTTCTCGACGCTCGGCGCGGGGTTGGGCGCCGTGGCTGGTGAGCACCTCACGCTTGAAGTCGAGGACCTCGGGACGGTCCAACTCGAAGATCGTCGTGCCGTCCGGCCAGTCCAGGCGGTAAGCGCGGGAGTCCAGTCCGGCCGCCACGATGACCACCTGCCGCACACCCGCGTCGACTGCCCGACCGAAGTATTCGTCGAAGTACTTGGTGCGAGCGCCCTGAAAGTTGACGAAGTGCTCCCCGAAGTCGGCGGTTTTCAGTGGGTGGTCTGGATCCTTTCCGTCCAGCACGTCGGCGGGGGGACCGCCGACGGCGCGGCAGAAAATCTCCGCATACGGGTCGACGGCCAGCGGGTCGGGCTTTTGTATCTCCAGCGCGCGCGCCGTGGCTACGAACAACGCGGTCGAACCAACACTCGTCGTGATATCCCAGGTATCGCCTTCGCTACGCACCCGCCCGACATTACGCCGAGGGGCTGCCGCGTCCCTTCCGGTGGCCTGGTCGCGGACACCGGTTGGTCATGCTGGGATGTTGGCGAGGATACGTTCCGTTCCGCTGCGCGCACGACATCACAGCAAAGTTCAGCCCGAATCCGGGGTACCGTTCCCAAGAATACCGGCCTGATAGTCCCCCCGGTTGAGGGCGCCCGAATCGTAATTGCCTGAGTTTTCAAAGCCGCTGTCACCGGTGCCGGAGTTGGAAAAACCGCTGTTCAGCTGGCCAGTGTTTCCGAAGCCGACGTTGTCAAAATCCCGGTTGAAGAAGCCAGTATTCGAGCCGCCCGTGTTAAATATGCCCGTCTGCACATCGCCCGTGTTGAACAAGCCGGCGCTTTGCGAGCCATTGTTCAGCAAGCCGGAGGAAAAGTCGCCCGAATTGTAGAAACCTGAGTTTCCGGTCCCGGAGTTGCCGAAGCCTGAGTTGGTGACTAGCCCGGTCAGGTCAGCCGAGCTGCCGACGCCCGTGTCCAGATTGCCCGAGTTGAGCAGACCCGTGTTGGTGTTACCTGAGTTAAACCAGCCCGTGTCCACATTGCCCGAGTTGAAGCCACCCGTGTTGCCCGCACCCCCCAGCACGCCGCCCGAGTTGAAATTGCCGTAGTTGAAAAGGCCCGCGTTACCGACGCCAACGTTGCCGCTACCCGCGTTCCCGAAGCCCATGTTCCCCGGACCCGCGTTCGCGAAGCCGAAGTTGAGGTCAGCCGCGTTGCCGAAGCCAGAGTTGAAGCTCCCCCCATTCCAGAAACCCGTGTTGGTATTGCCTGAGTTCGCGAAACCAAAATTGCCGTTGCCGGAGTCAAAGATGCCGAAGTTTCCATCACCGGAATTGAAGAAACCGATGTTGTTGTTACCCGCGTTCCCGAAGCCGAAGTTTCCTGCCCCCGAGTTCAGCAATCCCGCGAAGTTGATGCCCTCCTGATTGTTGCCGGTGAGCCCGATGCCGATATCCCCGCTGCCGCTATTGCCGAAGCCGAAATCGTTGCTGCCGAGATTTCCGAACCCGACGTTGGAATTGCCGGTGTTTCCGCTACCGAAGTTGTTGGAGCCGAGGTTCCCGCCGCCGACGTTGTTGCTGCCCTGGTTTCCGCCACCTAGGTTGAGATTACCGATGTTCCCAAGGCCAAAGTTATTGCTGCCCACGTTTCCGCTGCCCAGGTTGGTATTGCCGATGTTCCCAAGGCCGAAGTTGTTGCTGCCTTGGTTTCCGCTGCCAAGGTTCGTGTTGCCGATATTGCCGCTGCCCAGGTTGGCACTACCGATGTTGCCGCTGCCCAGGTTGGTGTTGCCGACGTTGCCGCTGCCCAGGTTGGTATTACCAATATTGCCGCCGCCCAGGTTCCAGCTGCCGATGTTGCCCAGCCCGGTGTTGAGGGCCGGCAGACCGGGAACAGTGGAAGCCTCCATCGACACTGCAGCCGCAGCAGCTCCAACCGGGCTACCTGCCACCGCACTGGCCACCTGACTCATACCCGGCAGAGCCGGCAACGCACCCTGCCACGATGACAACTGCGCAGCCGCCGCCGAGGCTCCGCCGTGATAACCCGCCATCGCGGCCACATCGGCGGCCCACATCTCTTCGTACCGAGCCTCGGCAGCCGCAATCGCCGGCGCGTTCTGCCCGAGAAAGTTCGATTGCACCAATTGCACGAATTCATCGCGATTAGCCGCCACCACCAGGGGATGCACCGTTGCTGCCTGAGCCGACTCAAACACACCGACCACGGCCTTGGCCTGGCTGGCCGCCCTCTGGGCTTGAGTCGCCGCCACATTGAGCCAGCCCGCATACGGAGACGCCGCAGCCAGCATCGCTGTCGACGCCGGGCCCTGCCACGACTGAGCGGCCAAAACCGACGTCACCGACCCAAACGACGACGCTGCCGAACCCAATTCGGAAGCCAACCCATCCCAGGCCGCTGCTGCCGCCAACATCGGGGCCGAGCCCGCACCGGTGAACATCAGCAACGAATTGATCTCCGGCGGCAAGACCTGAAAATTCATCAGCCCGCTCCCCTTCCGTCGAATCGCAAGCGCCAAGCCTCCCGCTTCCGACCGGGATTCAGCCCCGTTACCTCACCGGCCCCGATACCTCACCGGCGGAGTGTCGCATCAAGCCCTGTGTTGGTCGGAAAAAGGGTTCGCGTAGTTCCGCGAAGACTTTTCAACCCTGAGGATTAACCGTTGCGGCCCAACGGAGAGCACGCTCGGACATCTGGCGCTACTAGGCCTTGCTGATGTCCGTGGCGTCGCTCTCTTCGCGCCATTCGACTCACAGCCAGTGCGGAGCTTACGTTGCTAGCCTCCTCACCACCGCGCTTAGGAAGACGTTTGGGGAGGTCAGCCATCGAACCGTCGCTAGCTTGGCTGCTTGCGCCCATCACGGTGGAAGCCTTTCTCGACAAGATCTGGGCAGCAACGCACTTGCATGTCGACCGGCACTCTGCCGGTTACTTCGACAGCCTGCTGCCGGGTCCGTCAGCGCTGGACGAGCTCTTGGAGCTTTATCGCGTCGAGCCGTCCGCTGTGCGCCTGATGAGGGAGAAAGACAAGCGGGGCTCCGATAGCTATCGGCTTGTCGATGGCAACCTCGATCTCGTCGGCATTCGCAACGACTTTGCCGATGGCTTCACGATCGTTGTGGACGGCGTTGAGCGCTACGTGCGTGCGATTGCTTCGCTGGCCCATTCCGTCGAGGTCGAGCTGAACTTCCCGACACAGGTCAACGCTTACATCACGCCACCCGGATCGCGAGGGCTCGTTCCCCACTACGACGACCACGACGTGTTGATCCTGCAGATCCAGGGATCGAAGATCTGGCACTTGTACGACGGCACCGAGATACCACCTCACGAGATGCAGCGTCGTGATAAAGCGGTTCCCGCCGACGGCCTGCCGTCGCCGACCGACTTGCGCTTACAGGTCGGCGACCTGCTGTACCTGCCGCGAGGCTTGGTGCACGCGGCCGACACAGACGCAGAGCCGTCCATCCATTTGACCGTGGGAATCCACGCACCCACCGCACTCACGCTTGCCATCGGGGCGCTCTATTCGCTGAGTTTCCACGATGACCGTCTCAACGCCCAGCTACCGCCACGGCATCTGGATGACCCGGCCGTGCACGCGAAACTCGGTGCCCTCCTGCGTGACGCTGTCAGGACCGTCGAGGATCCTGGCGCCATCGCGCAGGGCCTCGACGCGTTGGCCGATGTCTTGGTCCGTCACGGCCGATGCCCACCTGTCGGAAAGATCTCGAACGCCGCCGGAATCGACGGACAAACACTGGTCAGGAAGTATCAACCGCTCTACTCGCGTGTGAAGGCTGTCGCCAACGGCGTTGCGCTGCAGTTTGCCACGTTGTCGATAGATGCCGGTCCCAACCACAAAGCCGCAATGCTGTTCATCTCGAACAGTACCGAGCCGTTTCGGGTTCGGGATCTGCCCGAGCTTGGTGCGAAGCAGCAGATCGAACTGGCCCGATCGCTGATCGTCGGCGGATTCCTCGTCCGGCTGTCCGACGGCTGATCCAGATAGCCGCCCGCTGATGCAGCTCACCGACCTCGCCCGCTGGACCCCAGTCAGGTTCGACTTTTCCGGGCCCGCCCCGGCCCTCTATTGGGCCGACCTGTCGGCGGAGCGCTTCACCGAACCGTTCTTCGACCAGACCGTCGACCGCTGGGCGTCCGGCCCCCATGCCCGGCCACTGGTCAAGACCGGGCTCGACGCGCTCGTCGCTCTCGATGGCGAGCCGTCGCTCGACCCGGCGGGCATGATCTTTCACCTTTCGCGGTGCGGGTCCACGCTGGTGTCCCGGCTGCTGGGCACGCTCCCCGGCGTTGTCGTCGTCGCCGAGCCGGCGCCGCTGAACACTCTCCTGGCGCTCGATCCCGATCGGGTCGACGAGGCAGCGCTTGCCCGCGCCGTGCGGCTCATGGTGCGGGCGCTCGGCCGCCGCCGACACGGCGACGAGCGGCGGTTGGTGCTCAAGTGCACCAGCTGGAACGTGCGCCGCCGCGCCGTTCTCGCCGCCGCCTTCCCCGAAACACCGTGGATCTGGGTGCAGCGCGACCCGACCCTGGTGCTCGCGTCGCTGCTCGCCAAGCCGCCGGGCTGGTTGGGGCTGCAGGCCGCGCCGCAACGGGCCGCGCGGCGGTTCGGCCTGGATCCGGCCGCGGTGCCTACGATGTCGCGTGCCGAGTTCGCGGCCCGAACGCTGGGCGCGATGTTGGAGGCAGCCGCCGATCGCGCGGGCCGGCTCTGCATCGACCATGCGGACCTGCCGAACGCGGTGTGGCAGCGGGTCGCCCCGCATTTCGGGCTCGAGGCCGATCCCGCGGCGATCCAGCGCATGATCGAGGAGTCGCGGCTCTACTCCAAGG
>DASSGQ010000378.1:0-13698 GCA_035693385.1 Mycobacterium sp. | reverse complement strand
CATCGTCGCCGGGCTAGGGCTGGATTGCCCGACTCCTCACGCGGCAATCCCTGCCGCCATCGTCGCCTGGCTAGGGCTGGATTGCCCGACTCCTCACACGGCAGTCCCTGCCGCCATCGTCGCCGGGCTAGGGCTGGATTGCCCGACTCCTCACGCGGCAATCCCTGCCGCCATCGTCGCCGGGCTAGGCGCTCTTGTCGCGGCGCTCACTGCGCGACGGCTTGCGCGGCACGATGGTCGGCAGCACGTTGTCCTGCACGGTCTCCTTCGTCACCACAACTTTGGCGACGTCGTCGCGGCTCGGGATGTCATACATGACCGGCAGCAGGACTTCTTCCATGATCGCCCGCAGGCCACGGGCGCCGGTGCCGCGGTGGATCGCTTGGTCAGCGATCGCCTCCAGCGCGTCGTCGGTGAACTCCAGTTCCACGCCGTCCATCTCGAAGAGCCGGATGTACTGCTTGACCAAAGCGTTCTTCGGCTCGGACAGGATCTTGACCAACGAGTCCATGTCCAGGTTGGTCACAGACGCGATGACCGGCAGCCGGCCGATGAATTCGGGGATCAGGCCGAACTTGATGAGATCCTCGGGCATCACGTCGGCGAAGTGGTCGGTGGTGTCGATCTCGGCCTTGGAGCGGACCTCGGCGCCGAAGCCCAGCCCACGCTTGCCGACGCGCTCGTAGATGATCTTTTCCAGCCCGGCGAACGCACCCGCGACAATGAACAGCACGTTGGTGGTGTCGATCTGGATGAACTCTTGGTGCGGGTGCTTGCGGCCGCCCTGCGGGGGAACCGACGCCTGGGTGCCCTCCAGGATTTTCAGCAGTGCCTGCTGCACGCCCTCGCCGGAGACGTCGCGGGTGATCGACGGGTTCTCGCTCTTGCGGGCGATCTTGTCGACCTCGTCGATGTAGATGATCCCGGTCTCGGCACGCTTGACGTCGTAGTCTGCGGCCTGGATGAGTTTCAGCAAGATGTTCTCGACGTCCTCGCCGACGTAACCGGCCTCGGTCAGCGCGGTGGCGTCGGCGATGGCGAACGGCACGTTGAGCATTTTGGCCAGCGTCTGAGCCAGGTAGGTCTTCCCGCAGCCGGTCGGTCCGAGCATCAGGATGTTGGACTTGGTCAGCTCCACCGGCTCGGCCCGGGAGTCACGGCTCTTCTCACCGGCCTGGATCCGCTTGTAGTGGTTGTAGACCGCGACGGCCAGCGTCCGCTTGGCGGTGTCCTGCCCGATGACGTATCCCTCGAGGAAATCCCGGATCTCAGCGGGCTTGGGCAGTTCATCGAGCTTGACGTCGTCGGCGTCGGCGAGCTCCTCTTCGATGATCTCGTTACAGAGATCGATGCATTCATCACAGATGTACACACCGGGGCCGGCAATGAGTTTCTTGACTTGCTTTTGGCTCTTCCCGCAGAACGAGCACTTAAGCAGGTCGCCACCGTCTCCAATGCGCGCCATGGTGCTGAGGGCCTACTTCCTGTTCGCCGTTCGTCTTGCTATGCCGCATGTAATCCACGACGCTACCCGCTTGCTCGGGCCCGGCGCGACCATTAGCGCCGAATCGCGTCCTTGGTATTCATGGCCTGATGCCTGTCCGTCTGAATGAAACATATAGGCAGACGGTGCCCGTCACTCGCCGAGACGCGCAATCCGTGTCTTTGGCGTGTCGCGGTCGTTACCCGACCGAGGCTGGAGGCGCCGCCAGACCCTGGTGCCACTGAAGGTGCCGACCCCAACCCGGCGGTCAAGCGAGGTTTGGGCGGACCTTCAAGCAACAACCTTACAGTGGCTGAGTGGGGTTGGCTCTGCCTGGAGAATCCGTGCTGATCGGCGATGGAGGCCTGGCCACCGAGCTCGAAGCGCGCGGTCACGACCTGTCCGACCCGTTGTGGTCGGCCAAGCTGTTGGCGGAGGCTCCGCGGGAGATTGTCGAGGTGCACGCCGCGTACTTTCGCGCCGGTGCGTCGATCGCGACGACGGCGAGCTACCAGGCATCGTTCGAGGGCTTTGCGGCCCGCGGCATCGGACGTCGCGAGGCCGGCGAGCTGCTGCGCCGCAGCGTCGAACTCGCCAAGACCGCGCGCGACGAGGCCCGCGCAGATGGCCTCGCAGATGACCTTTGCGTTGCCGCCTCGGTCGGCCCGTACGGCGCGGCGCTGGCCGACGGGTCCGAATATCGCGGTCGCTACGGCTTGTCCAGCGCGGCGTTGATGCGGTGGCATCAGCCCCGGCTGGAGATCCTGGCCGCCGCCGGCCCGGACGTGCTCGCCCTCGAAACGGTGCCCGACGTCGACGAGGCCGAAGCGCTGGTCAACCTGGTGCGTTCGCTGGGGGTGCCGGCCTGGCTCAGCTACACCATCGACGGGACCCGGACCCGCGCCGGACAACCGCTCGCCGAAGCGTTCGCGGTGGCCGCCGGGGTCGACGAGATCGTCGCGATCGGCGTCAACTGCTGCACGCCCGACGACGTGCTGCCCGCGATCCGCTTGGCGAACATCGGCAAGCCCGTCATCGTCTACCCCAACAGCGGTGAGCGATGGGACGGGCGGGCGTGGACAGGACCGCGCAGGTTTAGTGCGCAGCTTGCGCCCCAGTGGGTGGCGGCCGGCGCTCGAGTCATCGGCGGATGCTGCCGGGTGGGGCCGGGCGACATCGCCGAACTGGCGAGGGCCGTGGCGTAAGGTCCGCTCGCCGGACCTCAGGCGGTCTGCGCGGAAAGCTTGCGGTACTCCAGCACGGTGTCGATGATCCCGTATTCCTTGGCATCTTCGGCGGTCAAGATCTTGTCCCGGTCGGTGTCTTTGCGAATGACCGCGGGATCCTTATTGGTGTGGCGGGCCAGCGTGGTCTCCATCAGGGTGCGCATCCGCTCGATCTCTGCGGCCTGGATCTCCAGATCGGAGAATTGGCCCTGGATCACGCCGGACAGCGACGGCTGGTGAATCAGCACCCGCGCGTTGGGCAGCGCCATCCGCTTACCGGGTGTGCCGGCGGCCAGCAGCACCGCCGCCGCCGATGCGGCCTGGCCCAGGCACACCGTCTGGATGTCGGCGCGCACGTACTGCATGGTGTCGTAAATCGCCATCAGGGAGGTGAACCCGCCGCCCGGTGAGTTGATGTACATGGTGATGTCGCGGTCGGGGTCGAGCGACTCCAGGACCAGCAGCTGCGCCATGATGTCGTTCGCCGACGCGTCGTCGACCTGCACGCCGAGGAAGATGATGCGTTCTTCGAACAGCTTGTTGTAGGGGTTTGATTCCTTGACGCCGAAGCTCGAGTGCTCGATGAACGACGGAAGGATGTAGCGCGCCTGGGGCTGGATGTTGGGGTGCTGGGTACTCACTGGGCTTCTCCGTTAGTGATGTGGGTGGCGCGGGTAATGATGTGGTCGACGAACCCGTATTCCAGGGCTTCCGGGGCGGTGAACCAGCGGTCGCGATCAGAATCCGCCTCGATACGTTCGATCGGCTGCCCGGTGAATTCGGCGTTGAGCCGGAACATCTCCTTTTTGATGACGGCGAACTGCTCGGCCTGGATCGCGATATCGGCCGCGCTACCGGTCACGCCACCCAACGGCTGGTGCATCAGGATGCGGGCGTGCGGCAACGCGTAGCGCTTGCCCTTGGTGCCCGCCGCCAACAGGAATTCGCCCATCGAGGCGGCCATTCCCATCGCATAAGTGGCGATGTCGCACGGCGCCAAGACCATGGTGTCGTAGATGGCCATCCCGGCACTGATCGATCCACCGGGTGAATTGATGTAGAGGTTGATGTCCTTGGTGGCGTCTTCGGCGGCGAGCAACAAGATCTGCGCGCACAACCGGTTGGCGATCTCGTCGTTGACCTCTGAGCCCAGGAAGATGATGCGCTCGGAGAGCAAGCGCTCATAGACCGAGTCCGTGAGGTTGAGACCCTGCGAGTTCGAACGCATGTCAGTCACGACTGGGTTACCTGCTTTCTCGAATTCCGTATGCACCGACACTAACCAACCAAGCCCGCTGTCCGCCGGTCCCGCACCCCCTGAAATGGGCGCGTTCGCTCACAGCGTCACAGGGGGTCATTTCGTTTCGTCGACCGAGGCGTCCTGCGCTTCGGCCTTAGCGACCGGTTCGGCCTCCTCCGCCTCACCCACCGGCTCGGCCTCGTCGTTCTCACCCACCGGCTCGGCCTCGTCGGCCTCCTGGCTCAAACTGTCGGCCTCCTGGCCGCCGCGCGCGGGGAAGAAGTCGCTGGTGTCGATGACGTTGCCGTCGTTGTCGGTAACGGTCGCCGCCGCAACGGCCGCGGCGATGGCGAGGCCGCGCCGCACGTCGGCGAACATGGCCGGGAGCTGGTTGTTCTCCTGCAGGTAGGAGAACAACTGCTGCGGCTCGATGCCGTATTGCCGGGACGTCACCACCAGCCGTTCGGTGAGGTCGTTCTGACTCACCTCGACCGCCAAATCGTCGGCCAGCGCATCCAGCAACAGCTGCCGCTGAACGTCCGTCTCGGCGGCGTTGCGAGCGTCGACCTCGAACTGCTGGCGTGACTTGCCCTGCCCCCGCAGCACCTCCGCGAACTTGATCTCGTCGTGGTTGAAGCTGCTCAGCGCGCCCTCGACGGCGCTGTCGAACTGAGCCTGCACGATCGCCTCCGGCAGCGGCACCTCGACCTGCTCAAGGAGAGCGTCCAGCGTGGCGTTGCGAATCCGCTCGGCCTGCTGGGCGCGCTTGGCGTGACGCACCTGGTCGCGCAGGTTGGACCGCAGCTCGTCGATGGTGTCGAACTCGCTGGCCAGCTGAGCGAACTCGTCGTCGGGGTCCGGTAGCTCGCGTTCCTTGATCGACCTGACAGTGACGGTGACCTGCGCGTCTTTGCCGGCGTGTTCGCCCGTCGCCAATTTCGCGGTGAATTCCCGGGACTCGTCGACGGACAAACCGACCAGCGCATCGTCAATGCCTTCGATCAACCTGCCCGAACCGACCTCGTAGGACAGTCCCTCCGCGGCCGCGTTCGCCACATCCTCGCCATCGACGGTGGCCGACAAGTCGATCGACACGAAGTCGCCGAGGGCCACCGGCCGGTCCACCCCGGTCAGGGTGCCGAACCGGGCCCGCAGAGACTCCAGCTCGGCGTCGACATCGTCGTCGCCGACCTCGATCGGATCCACCGAGACCTTCAGCGCGCCGAGGTCGGGCAGGCTGATTTTGGGGCGGACGTCAACCTCGGCGGTGAACGCCAGCTCCTGGCCGTACTCCTTCTTGGTGACCTCGATGTTGGGCTGGCCGAGCGGATGAACTTCCGACTCGGCGACGGCCTGTCCGTAGCGGTCGGGCAGCGCCTCGCTGACGACCTGATCGAGCAACGCTTCCCTGCCGAACCGGGCTTCCAGCAACTTCGCCGGTGCCCTGCCGGGCCGGAAGCCAGGCAGCCGCACCTGCTTTGCCAGCTCTTTGTAGGCCCGCTGGAATTCGGGCTCCAGTTCGGTGAAAGGCACCTCAACGTTGATGCGCACCCGGGTGGGGCTCAACTGCTCGACGCTGCTCTTCACGGATGTGCTCCTCGGTGATCGTTCCTGGCTGTCGGTGGGCCCTAACCGCCGCCCAGGTGCGGTACAGGCTGGTCGCGCTGGTCGGGGTGACAGGATTTGAACCTGCGGCCTTCCGCTCCCAAAGCGGATGCGCTACCAAGCTGCGCTACACCCCGCGCTGACCTCGCGATCCTACGGCCCTTCATCACCAGGTTGGCCACCGGCTTCGCAGGAAGCTCGAGATCTCACAGAGCGGTCACAAACCCGCGTCGATTAGATTTGATGTGCGCCGCCAGATACAGTCGCGCTCGACTAAAACTTGCGGGCGTAGCTCAATGGTAGAGCCCTAGTCTTCCAAACTAGCTACGCGGGTTCGATTCCCGTCGCCCGCTCGGGCTAAGTTCTGCTCGAAAGAAAGGCGCCATGAGCGACCTGAAAACGAAACCTGGCATCAAGGGCTCATGCGCGTCGGACTTCGTCGCCGTGCGCGACGCGTTCGAGCGCAACTTCGTGGAGGGTAAAGAGGTCGGCGCCGCGGTCGCGGCGTGGGTTGACGGGGACCTCGTCGTCAACCTGTGGGGCGGCTCGGCCGACGCTGCCGGAACCCGGCCCTGGCGACAGAACACCCTGACCACGGTGCTGTCGGGCACCAAGGGTCTTTCGTCCACCTGCGTCCATCAACTGGCCGACCGCGGCGAGCTGGACCTGCAGGCGCCGGTGGCCCGCTATTGGCCCGAGTTCGCCCAGGCCGGCAAGGAAGCGATCACGCTGGCCATGGTGCTCGGGCACCGATCCGGTGTCATCGCGCCGCGCGCCCCACTGAGCTGGGAGGAGGTCACCGACTGGGACTTCGTCTGCGACCAGTTAGCGGCCGCGGAGCCGTGGTGGGAGCCGGGCACCGCCCAGGGCTACCACATGACGACCTTCGGATTCATCGTCGGCGAGGTGTTCCGGCGTGTGACGGGCCGCACGATCGGTCAATACCTGCGCACCGAGATCGCCGAGCCCGTTGGCGCCGACGTCCACATCGGCTTGTCATCGGCCGACCAGCGTCGCTGCGCCGAGCGGGTCAACAAGCCGCACATGCGCGATTTGCTCGCCGACCTGTCCGTCCCCAGCCATCCCACCTCCCTGGCCGAACACCCCAAGGCAGGCCTGGCCGTGGCGATGGGATTCGTGCCCGACGACGAGGTCAGCTCCTACGACCTCCCGCTGTGGCGCCAGCTCGAATTCCCCGGAACCAACGCGCAGGTGTCCGCGCTGGGATTGGCCACGTTCTACAACGCGCTCGCTCAGGAGAAGCTGCTCAGCCGCGAACACATGGAGGTGGTCCGGCAGTGCCAGGGCGGCTCGGAGACCGATCTGGTGCTCGGGCCGCGGGTGGCCGACCACGGCTGGGGTCTGGGCTACATGCTCAACCAGCACTGCGTGAACGGCCCCAACCCGCGGATCTTCGGGCACGGCGGCCTCGGCGGCTCATTCGGCTTCGTCGACCTGGAACACCGGATCGGCTACGCCTACGTGGCGAACCGTTTCGACGCCACCAAAGCCAACGCCGACCCTCGCAGCCTCGCGCTCAGTAACGAGATCTACGCCGCGCTCGGAGTCAGCTCGCACTGACCTGGAAAATTATGGGCCGCGAACCGCACCACAGGCGGCTCGCGGCCCCCGGGTTCATCGAACAGCGCTGAAATTACCCTGGAATTACCGTTGCCAGGGGTTCGGCTGCCAAGGTCCGCCAGGTCCCGGGTGGTCCCGATCCCATCCAGGCCCCGCGTGGTCACGGTCCCAGCCTCCGGGTCCCCCCCGCCAGTCGTGGCAGCGGCCCCAATCCCAGTTATCGCCCCAGCCCGGGTCCCAGAACTCCCCCGGGCACCATTGCGGGAAGGGCCCCGGCTGCGCTTGGGCCTCCGTGGCGGCGCCAAGCCCCGCCAGCCCCAGTCCGACGGCTATGGCGAAAAACGTTGCAACCAAACGTCGAATAGTTTTCACGAGAACAACGGTTGCCCACGCGATGTGGAAGTCAAACTATAGACGCCAGCGTTTCTTGCTGAGAGTTTCCTGTGGGCGATCGACCAATGACCGGCGAGTTTCGCCCCGAGGGGTACACACGCTCAGCTTTGGCAGGCCGGGCACCAAAACACGTTGCGTCCCTCCAGCACCACCGTGCGGATCGGCCCCCCGCACACCCGGCACTGCTCGCCCGCGCGCCGGTACACATACGTCCGGGGCCGCCCGGGCAGGTACGACGGCGGACCGTGGTCATGTTCGGGGCACACCACCACGATCCTGCCGGTGCGCAGACCAACCTTCATCAACGCCACCAGGTCCGTCCACGCCGCATCGAACTCCGCCTCGCTGATCTGTCGGCCGGGCCGGAAAGGGTCGATGCGGTGGCGGAACAGCAACTCGTTGCGGTAAACGTTGCCCACCCCGGCGATCACCGTCTGGTCCATCAACAGCGCGCCAACAGGCCTGCGGGACTTGACGATTCGGCCCCACGCCCACGACGGGTCGGCGTCGCTGCGCAAGGGGTCGGGACCGAGCTTGGCCAGCACGTCGCTGACCCGGCCTTCGTCGATGACTTCGCACACCGTCGGACCGCGCAAGTCGGTGCCGTAGTCGGCACCGACCATCCGCATCCGAACCTGTCCGACCGGTTCGGGCAGCGGTAGCCCGGTCGAGCCTGCGGGAACCGGCCATTCGGTGAAGGCGCCGTACAGACCGAGATGCACGTGCACGATCGCGTCGGCGGCGTAGTGATGAAACAGGTGCTTACCCCAGGCGCTGGTCCGCCGCAGCACCCGGCCGTCCACCGCGGCCGCCGAACTGGCGAACCGGCCCTGCGGGCTGGACACCGCGACCGGTGCCCCGCCGAAGCGGCGCTGGTGCAGCCGGGCCAGCCGGTGCAGGGTATGCCCTTCGGGCACTTGCGACTCTCAGTTCTGGGCTCAGGCCCCCGCGCCGGGCACCGGCGGCGCCTGATGGGTGCTTTCGTACTCGGCGAGAATGTCGATGCGCCGTTGATGGCGTTCGGCTTTCGAGAATGGCGTGTTGACGAAGGCGTCGACGAACGTCAGCGCCTCCTCGACGGTGTGCATGCGCCCACCGATGCCGATCAGCTGGGCATCGTTGTGCTGACGGGCCAGTGTCGCGGTCTCCACACTCCACGCCAGCGCGCAGCGGACCCCCGGGACCTTGTTGGCGGCGATCTGTTCACCATTGCCCGATCCCCCCAGCACGATGCCCAGGCTGTCGGGGTCGGCCACCGTGCGGGTCGCGGCGGCGATGCAAAACGCCGGGTAGTCGTCTTCGGGGTCGTAGCTGAAGGCACCGCAATCGATCGGCTCGTGCCCTGTTTTCTTGAGGTGCTCGATGATCTGCTGCTTGAGCTCATAGCCGGCATGGTCAGAACCCAGGTAGATGCGCATGCCCGACATCCTTACCCGCCGAACTCGGCGACGCAACGCGCGAGGCCTTACGTCGCTGAGTGTTTGGCGGTCAGTCGAATTCGGGTGGCTCGGTGCGGGTCCGCTTGAGCTCGAAAAAGTGCGGGTAGGACGCGAAGGTCACCGAGGCGTCCCAGAGTTGGCCCGCTTCCTCGCCGCGCGGGATCTTCGAGAGCACCGGCCCAAAGAACGCCACACCGTTGACGTGGATGGTCGGCGTGCCGACGTCGTCGCCGACCGCGTCCATCCCCGCGTGGTGACTCTTGCGCAGCGCGTCGTCGTACGCGTCGGTTTCGGCCGCCGCGGCCAACTCGGCCGGCAGACCGGCGTCAGCGAGCGACTGTTTGATGACCTCGTCGAGGTCTTTGTTGCCCTCGTTGTGAATCCGGGTGCCCATCGCCGTATACAGCGGCGCCAGCACACCGGCACCGTGGGCCTGCTCGGCGGCGATCGCCACCCGCACCGGTCCCCATGCCCGCTTCATGTTCTCGCGGTACTGCTCGGGCAGGTCTTCGCGGTTTTCGTTGAGCACCGCGAGGCTCATCACGTGGAAGTGCACGTCGATATCGCGGACTTTCTGCACCTCGAGGATCCAGCGCGACGTAATCCAGCACCATGGACACAGCGGGTCGAACCAGAAGTCAGCCTGGCCTGTTTCGGGGGCCTTTTCGGGCATCGCAGCATTCCTCTCCGGGAATATTTAGAGACGGTAATCACGCCCCTCAGCACAACCGTAGTCACGCGGCACGTGTTCCCGCCCCACCTCTTCGGTTACCCAGTGTTCGCCGACACGTTTAAGTTGGACGCGTGGCCCTTCCAAACCTCACTCGGGACCAGGCTGTCGAACGCGCCGCGTTGATCACCGTCGACAGCTACCAGATCAACCTCGACGTCACCGACGGCCCGGACGGCTCAGACGATCGAAGCGCGCCCGGCGAACGAACTTTCCGGTCCACCACCACCGTGGTCTTCGAGGCACTCGCCGGGGCCGACACGGTCATCGACATCGCCGCCGACACCGTTCGCAGCGCCACCCTGAACGGACGCGAACTGGACGTCTCCGGATACGACGAGTCGACCGGCATCCCGCTGCGCGGACTGGCCGATCGCAACGTCGTCGTCATCGACACTGACTGCAGCTACTCCAACACCGGCGAGGGACTGCACCGCTTCGTCGACCCCGTCGATGGCGAGACCTACCTGTACTCGCAGTTCGAAACCGCGGATGCCAAACGCATGTTCGCCTGCTTCGACCAGCCCGACCTCAAGGCGACGTTCAACCTGCGGGTGCTCGCTCCCAAGCACTGGAAGGTGATCTCCAACGGCGCCACCGAGTCCATCGAGTCCGTCGGGGACGGAGAGAACTCCGCCGAAAAGAGTGTGCACACCTTTGCCACCACGCCGCGGATGAGCACTTATCTGGTGGCGTTGATCGCCGGACCGTATGCCGAGTGGAAAGACTCCTACGTCGACGAACACGGCGAGATCCCGCTAGGCATCTACTGCCGCGCCTCGCTGGCCGGACACATGGACGCCGAGCGGCTGTTCACCCAGACCAAGCAGGGATTTGGCTTCTACCACAACAACTTTGGCCTTCCCTACGCGTTCGGCAAGTACGATCAGCTGTTCGTCCCCGAATTCAACGCCGGCGCGATGGAGAACGCCGGCGCGGTCACCTTTCTCGAGGACTACGTGTTCCGCAGCAGGGTGACCCGAGCGTCCTACGAGCGACGCGCCGAGACGGTGCTGCACGAGATGGCGCACATGTGGTTCGGAGACCTGGTCACGATGACCTGGTGGGACGATTTGTGGCTCAACGAGTCGTTCGCGACCTTCGCGTCGGTGTTGTGCCTAAGCGAGGCAACCGAATTCACCGAGGCCTGGACGACGTTCGCGAACGTCGAGAAGTCCTGGGCGTACCGCCAGGACCAGCTGCCGTCGACGCACCCGATCGCCGCGGAGATCCCCGACTTGGCCGCCGTCGAGGTGAATTTCGACGGCATCACCTACGCCAAAGGCGCCTCCGTCCTCAAGCAGCTCGTCGCCTACGTGGGGCTGGAGCAATTCCTGGCGGGGCTGCGCGATTACTTTCGCGCCCACGCATTCGGCAATGCGACGTTCGGCGACCTACTCGCCGCGCTGGAGAACGCATCCGGCCGTGACTTGTCGACTTGGGGTCAGCAGTGGCTGAAAACCACCGGGCTGAACACGCTGCGGCCCGACTTCGACGTCGACGCGGACGGCAAGTTCACCCGGTTCGCGGTGACGCAGAGCGGCGCGACGCCCGGCGCCGGTGAAACCCGGGTGCACCGGCTGGCGGTCGGGATCTACGACGATGACGGATCCGGCAAGCTGGTCCGCGTACACCAGGTGGAACTCGACGTCGACGGGCCGGAGACGAAAGTCCCTGCGCTGGTTGGTGTCTCACGCGGCAAGCTGATTCTGGTCAACGATGACGACCTGACCTACTGCTCGGTTCGGCTGGACCCGCATTCGCTGCAGACGGCGCTTGCCCGGATCGCCGACATCGCCGAGCCGCTGCCCCGCACGCTGGCGTGGTCAGCGGCGTGGGAGATGACCCGGGAGGCTGAGCTGCGGGCCCGCGACTTCGTGGCGCTGGTCTCCGGCGGCGTGCACGCCGAGACCGAGGTGGGGGTGGCGCAACGGCTGCTGCTGCAGGCCCAGACGGCGCTCGGGTCCTACGCCGAGCCGGCTTGGGCGCGTGAGCACGGTTGGCCGCAGTTCGCCGACCGGCTGGTGGAACTGGCGCGTGCCGCGCAGCCCGGATCGGATCACCAGCTCGCGTTCGTCAACACGCTGTGCTCGTCGGTCTTGTCCCCGCGGCACGTGAAGACCTTGGCGGCGCTGGCCAACAGTGATCCCGCCGGCCTGGGCCTGGCCGGCCTCGAGATCGACACCGACCTGCGCTGGCGCATCGTGACCGCGCTGGCCACCGCGGGGAACATCGACGCCGACGGGCCCGCGACACCGTTCATCGACGCCGAAGTGCAGCGCGACCCGACCGCAGCCGGCAAACGTCACGGCGCTCAGGCCGCGGCGGCGCGCCCGCAATTACAGGTCAAGGAGGACGCCTGGACCTCGGTCGTCGAGGACGACGCCCTGCCCAACATCACGGCCCGCGCGATGATCGCGGGCATCGCGGCGCCGGGACAAGGTGAACTGCTCCAGCCTTTCGTCGCGCGCTACTTCGCGGCAATACCCCGGGTCTGGGCGCGGCGATCCAGCGAGGTCGCCCAGACCGTGGTGTTCGGCCTGTATCCGCACTGGGACATCAGCGACGCCGGCGTCGCGGCCGCCGACGAGTTCCTGACCGCCCCTGAGTCGGAGGTGCCGCCGGCCTTGCGGCGGCTGGTGCTCGAGGGCCAGGCCGGGGTGAAGCGGGCCCTGCGGGCCCGCGCGTTCGACGGCGCCAACTAGGCCGCGCGAGCGTGCGTGTCCGCACGACGACACGCCGCCTTGCCCGGCATTTCGCGCACGCTCGCGCGCTCAGGGCGACCCGGAGGACT
Organism: Mycobacterium sp.; assembly: GCA_035693385.1. GTDB lineage: Bacteria > Actinomycetota > Actinomycetes > Mycobacteriales > Mycobacteriaceae > Mycobacterium. The sequence goes on along the minus strand of DASSGQ010000378.1, from coordinate 1,207 downwards.
AAGCCCGCGAGATGTTGTCGCTGAGCTCCACGACGGCGCTGACCAGCCCCTCGACCAGGTGACCCTGCTCGAATGCCGACGAAGCGGCGGCCACCCCGAGTGGTGCGGCGGACTCGGCGCCACGCCCTCTGACCGCGGAGCCGTAGACCACCTCGATGGCGGACTGGTTGGGCGACACGGCGAGCAGCACCGCGTTGTCCGGCGTGGGCACCTTGGCCCAAATCTCGCGAGCCCGTGCCGCCGTATCGCTGCCCAGGTCGCCGAGGTAGATGGCGAACCGTGCCCCCGATTCCCGCGAGGCGTACTTCAGTGCGTCGTCGATGGCGACGAGGTCCGTGATCGGGAATGGGTAATCGGAGGACACCGCCCCGGGCTCGGTCACTCCCGAGATCCGCCCGCTGGTGGTGATCACCGAGCCCTTGGGCAGCTCGCTGCGGGCGATCGTCGCTACCTCACCACGTGCCACTGGCTCCACCTCCAACCGAGAACTCCGACGTACCGTGTCCGCCGTGCGCGCCGCCGACGTCCTCGTCGACAGCTGCCCACAGGATCGGCGGATGGGTCCACTTCTCCGACAGCTCGTAGGTCGCGGGGTGGGGTCCCTTCTTCGACCAGATCAGCACCGACAGCACAATCACCAGCAACAGCGGGATTCCCAGCACATACAGGTGGACTTCGACAAGGCTCACGACGCAAACCGTATCCCACCGGGTGAGCTACCCGCACCCCTGCGACACGAGATTGTGCGCGACGCCCGGACGGCAGGGTTCAGGCCGCGCCTTCACCGAGGTATCGGGCCCAGGCCGGGTCCAGTTCCTTGACCGTCGACAGCAGCCGCCAGTGCTGTCCCGTCGGCGGCAGCGGCACGCGGCGCAGTGCCCAACCGAGTTCGGTGAGCAGCTTGTCGCCCTTGCGATGGTTGCAGGTCGAACAGCACGCGACGCAGTTCTCCCACGAGTGGTCACCGCCGCGGCTGCGTGGCACCACGTGATCGACGGTGTCTGCCTTCGCCCCGCAGTACGCACAGCAGAAACGGTCGCGGTGCATGAGCGCGGCGCGGGTCATCGGCACGCGGGCCCGGTATGGAACCCGCACGTAGGACCGCAGCTGGATCACCGAGGGCACCACGATCGACCTGGTCGCGGAGTGGATGACCGGCCCCGCCGGGTCGTCGTGCACCACGTCGGCCTTGCCGCAGATCACCATG
>DASSGQ010000377.1:0-7089 GCA_035693385.1 Mycobacterium sp. | reverse complement strand
CAGGTCCGGTGGACTCACCGCCGCCATGACCACCACCGCCGAACGGCCCGCCGCCGCCGAAGGGGCCGCCGCCACCGCCAAACGAACCAGGTCCAGTGGACTCACCGCCGCCATGACCACCACCGCCATGACCACCACCGCCGAACGGTCCGCCGCCGCCGAAGGGGCCGCCGCCACCGCCAAACGAACCAGGTCCGGTGGGCTCACCGCCGCCGGGGCCGCCGGGACCGGCGCCCGGGGCCGGAAAGTGTCCGCCTCCTTCGCCGCCCGGGCCTGAGCCGGGGGGCCCGAAGTGTCCGCCACCCTCGCCGCCGGGGCTGATCGGCCTGGGAGACGACCCTTCTGCCGGAGGAACCTGGTGGGGTGGCGAATGTGGCATTGTGCCGTTGCCTTGCCACGGCGACTGCGGCTGCGGGACATGCACCGGCTCTTGGGGCACCATGGGTTGCGGTGCCGCCAGGTGTGGCATCAGCGGTGGGCTCGCTATCGGGTCGGGAATCGGCAGGTGGAGCGGTGGCATCGGAATTGGCGCCAGCGGAGGGGCCACCACCGGAACCGGCACCACCGGAGCGGCAGCCGCGGGAATCGGAGGCGCGGCGGGCAACGGGGCCGCGGGCAGGTTCACCGGCCTGGGCGCCACCATCGGCTGCGCCATGCTGAGCTTCGGCTGCGGGGCGACCGCCTCGACCGGCACCTGTTGCGTTGGGACGATGAGGTTTTGACTAGGGGTTGGCCGCAAAGCGACGGTGGTGCGGATGCCGATCGCCAGCGCAATTTCCAGCGCCAGCACCGCACTGATGCCAACGACCGCCAGCCCGCTGCCGATCAGTAGCACCGGCCTGCGACGCGGTTGGGCTCGTTCGGGAGCGAAGAGCCTTTCTATGAGGACCGTTGGCGATTCGGCGTCCTCGTCCGGGAAAGCGCTGTAGGCGAGGTCGTCGTCGCCGAGCTGTGCACCAACGGGAAGCCCTGCCACACCGAGGTATTCGGGCAGTGCGTATGGGTCGACCGCACCGGTTCCGGGGTCTTGAGCGTAAGCCAGCGCGGCCGTCGACGAGGCGAACAACGGCGCGTTCGCCGATGCCAGGGCGGCGCCGCGGGCCAGCGCGGTCTCCGGCTCCTCCGGAACGCTCACGAAAAGCTCCGTCGCAGACTGCAGGGCCGGCTTTATCGGGGCGACGTCGACGCCCGAGCCCACCAAAAACAGGCCGCCCGACTGCGTTTCCAGCTCCTCTAGCCCGACGATCATGCCGGTGAGTTGCGCGGTGGCGTCGTCGTACGACGCGGCATCGATCTGCTCTTTGTAGAGATCCGCGATGGAACCGTCCGAAGTCTCGATGATGGCCAGCGTCGCGGTGTCAGGCTCCACGAAAAGCACCGCGGTGCGCTCGTAACCCATTGCGCCGCCGACGGATTGGGCTAGCGCTGTCGCGGCCAGAAACGCTGAGACCAGCATCACATTCTCGAGCTTGTGGGCGGTCAGCGCGTCACGCAAAGCGGCAGCGGCGAGTTGATCGGTCCACGCCACCCCGACAGCCGACAGCTCAAGGCCGGCATCGGCCGCGCCCTCCCGAGTGCCCAGGATGGCGGCGATTACCTGATCGGACGCGCTCGCAGTGGCCGAGTCGTCAGCAGCGCGGACCGCAAACTCGTCCACTTCTACCGTTACGCCGTCAGCGTTTTCGCCCTCCAGGAGCACCATGTGGATCGACGCCGGTGCCATCGAAACCCCGAGCACGATATCCAATACAAACCCCCTCCAAAGGTATTGCCAACCACGCCATGGTCGGGCGGAGGAGTAACCACGGACCAATTGATCATCCCGCAGAAATGCTGTGCAAGCGCGCTGACGAACCTAGGTACTTCTTATGAAGTTCTGATAGGACCGCGACGGGGTCGGCCCCCGCTGACCCTGGTACTTCGACCCCACGCGCGAACTGCCGTAGGGGTGCTCGGCCGGGCTGGTCAACCGCAAAATGCACAGTTGACCGATCTTCATGCCCGGCCACAGGGTGATCGGCAGGTTGGCGACGTTGGACAGCTCGAGCGTGATGTGACCGCTGAAGCCGGGATCGATGAAGCCGGCCGTCGAATGCGTCAGCAGGCCCAGGCGGCCCAGCGACGACTTGCCCTCCAGGCGCCCCGCGAGGTTGTCGGGCAGGGTGAACAGCTCCAGCGTCGAGCCCAGCACGAATTCGCCCGGATGCAGCACGAACGGTTCCCCGTCGACGGGTTCGACCAGGCTGGTCAGCTCGTCCTGCTGCTTTGCCGGGTCGATGTGGGTGTAGCGGGTGTTGTTGAACACCCGGAACATGCAGTCGAGGCGAACGTCGATGCTGGACGGCTGCACCAAGGTGTCGTCGAACGGGTCGATGCCCAACCGGCCGGCGGCGATTTCGGCCCGGAGGTCGCGATCGGAGAGCAGCACCCGCTGAGCCTATCTGCTGGCACGACGGCGGGTGCTAGCCTCTCCAGGCAACCGCGCCGATGTAGTTCAATGGCAGAACATCAGCTTCCCAAGCTGAATACGCGGGTTCGATTCCCGTCATCGGCTCCACGCTGACCATGTGCCCGTGAAGATCGACGGATCGGTGGCGGTGGTCACCGGAGCGGGCTCCGGCATCGGCAGGTCCATTGCGGTGGGGCTGGCATCGGCGGGCGCCTCGGTGGTGGCCGGCGACATCGACGCAGGTTCGGCTGCCGAGACCGCTGCGATGACCGGGGGCGTCGCGGTGTCCGCAGACGCCGCGAGCACGGACGGCATCGCGACCCTGCTCGACACTGCACGCCGAACGTTCGGCCCGGTGGACATCTACGTCGCCAATGCCGGCATCGCCGGCCAATCCGGCCTCGGCGACGACGAAGGCGCCTGGGACCGGATCATCGACATCAACCTGCGCGCCCACGTCCGCGCAGCCAAGGCTGTTGTGCCGGAATGGCTTGAGCGTGCCAGCGGACATTTCGTCGCCGTCGCCTCGGCGGCCGGCCTGCTGACCCAACTCGGTGGGGCGCCCTACAGCGTGACCAAGCACGCCGCCGTCGGGTTCGCCGAATGGCTGGCCATCAAATACGGCGACAAGGGAATCGGTGTGAGCTGCGTATGCCCGATGGGTGTGGAAACCCCGCTGCTGCGCGGCATGACCGAATCCCCGGACGCAGAGTTTCGGGCGGCCGCCGCCGCCCTTGCCGGTGCGGTGATCGGCCCAGACACCGTGGCCGCCCTCGTGGTTCAGGCCATCGCCGACGGGACGTTCCTGATGCTGCCGCACCCTGAGGTGCTGACCATGTATCGGCAGAAGGGAGCCGACTATGAGCGGGTGGATCGCTGGGATGCGCCGCTACCAACGCACCCTGGGGTGAATACACGGGTTCCATGCGATACTTCCGCCACGCAATCTAGGGGTACGTCGCAGTGAAGTTTGGTGTCGCAGAACTACCAATGCACAGCCGGTTGGGGCCGATGATGGTGGCCGAGACGAGCTACCGGACGGCTCAGGTGACCGGTGCTGATTCGTACTGGCTGGCCGACCACCTCACCAGCGTAATGCCGCGGGCGGTGATGACAGCGAAGCACAACGGGATAGCCCGCCTGGTGCCCGATGTGGACGCATTCCTTGAGCCTTGGACGACCCTCGGGGCCCTTGCTGGCCGCCACCGATTCAACCGGATGCAGTTGGGCACCTGCGTCACCGACACCGGCCGCCGGAACCCGGCCGTGACGGCGCAGGCCGCGGCGACACTGCACCTGATGACCCGAGGCCGGGCGATCCTCGGGATCGGAACCGGGGAGCGGGTAGGCAATGAGCCGTACGGGGTGGATTGGTCCAAGCCGGTGGCCAGGTTCGAGGAGGCGCTAGCAACGATCCGCGCGCTGTGGAACTCGAACGGACAGCTGGTGAACCGAGATTCGGAATGGTTCCCCCTGCGCAATGCGATTTTCACCCTGCCCCCGGTGAAAGGTAGCTGGCCGCAGATCTGGATCGCCTCGCACGGACCGCGGATGCTGCGTGCGACGGGCCGCTTTGCCGATGGGTGGTTCCCGGTGTCGTTTTTCAGCCCGGAACGATACGCAGACGGTTTGCAGCAGGTTCAGGCGGCCGCCGACAACGCAAACCGGGATCCTCGCTCGATCATCGCGGCGAACACGCAGTTCGTCGTGACCGGACGCAGTTCAGCAGAAGTCGAAGAAGCCTTGGACTCGGTGCCGGTCCGGGCTTTCGCGCTCAATATTCCGGCCTGGGCGTGGGCCGAGCACGGCGCCCAGCACCCCCTCGGCGAGAGCTTCGTCGGCTTTCAGGACATTCTGCCGCAAACGTTCGATGAACAGACCGCGCTGGCACATGCCGGCGCGGCGCCAAAATCCCTGATCAAGCAATATGCTCTCACTGGAACGCCCGGCGAGATCATCGACCGGCTAGCCGTGTGGCGCGACCATGGCGTGCGCTACCCCGTGCTGTGGAACATCAGCGTCGTCCAACCCAAACTCAGCCGCGGCCTGTCCAGCGCCTTGCCCTTCATGAAGATCCTCCGCGGAATCCGGCGGCTGTGAGGTCACCGAACCTCGCTCGGGCCAAGTGGATTGCACGTTTGCTGGGCCGCCTCAACGTCGGCGCATGGGTACTCTGGCCGTCCACAAACTAGGCACGCACACACCGAGCACAGCAGCAAACCTACCCGTGCAACTGAATTACGTTGTCGCTCTGCATAGGGCTCCTCATTGCCCCGAGCGCGGCCATCGCGTCGCCGTGGGCCCAATCTGGTCGCCCTGGTTTGGCTCTACAGCAACCCGTTGGCCCCGGCGTTGCCGGCATGGCCCGCGGTCCCCGCAAAAGGCACAAAAGTACCGCCTACTACTTGAAAGCAAGTGACGGTACCGCTGGTAAAGCCGGGCTGGAAGTTGACCGTCACTGGGGCCGTGCCGCCGGGAGGCGGGCTCGCGCTCGATGGACTCACGGAGAAGACATTGGTGCCCGGAAGGAATCCGACGGCGACATTGCTTCCGGGGGTGTTGTTGAGGATCGTGAAGTTCATCGTGGAGGTCCCGCTGACGGTGAGGCTCACGGTTTGAGATGGGCTGCCGGTCCCCCCTTGCCCGGCGGCCCCACCCTGACCGTGTAGCCACCCGCCGCGCCCGCCATCGCCGCCATTGCCGCCGTTCAGGACGAAGGGGGTGGTCTGGCCGGTGGACAGCGTCGCACTGTTGGGTCCGGCGCCGCCGCCCTGCCCGCCGCTCCCGCCAGCGCCCCACAACCCCGCGGCCCCACCGACTCCGCCGGTACCGCCGGTACCGCCGGTAAAAGCGTTTAAGCCACCGGCCCGCGAGGCCGCCCCGCCGTTGCCGCCGCCCCCGCCGTTTCCGTATGTGTAGCCGCCGCGACCGCCGGCTCCGCCCGCTGCGCCGACGCCACCCGCTCCGCCGAGACCGCCGTTGCCGATCAGCCCCGCGCCGCCACCGGCGCCCCCGCCCACTCCGGGGTTGCCCGCTTGCGAGAAGCCGGCGCCGCCGTTGCCGAACAACAATCCGCCGGCCCCGCCGTTGGGGTTGGCTGCCGTCCCATTGGCACCGTCACCGATCAGTGGGCGCCCGAGCAACGCGTTGGTGGGTGCGTTGATCGCCGCCAAAGCGTCTTGCTCCGCGGTCTGCAACAGCGAGCCGTTGGCGGCCTCAGCGGCCGCATACGAGCCGCCCGCGCTGTTTAACGTCTGCACAAACTGGGCATGAAACGCCGCGGCCTGGCTGTTGAGCGCCTGATAGGCCCGCGCCTGGCCGGCAAACAGCGACGTGATGGCCGCTGATATCTCATCGCCGGCAGCGGGCACCATTGCGGTAGTCGGGGCCGTCGCCGCCGCATTCGCCGCGATCAGCTGCGAGCCGACGTTAGACAGATCCGATGCCGCTCGCGCCAGAAACTCCGGAGCCGCCGCCAGATACGACATCGCTTCCTCCCACCGAGCCGTCGACACATCGACAAATCAGATATTTATCGGATGAACGTGAAGAACGTCTAGCGTATGCGGATTCCCAGATTGGGAACGTCCAGCGCGAGGGGATGGGTCATTCGAGCAATTCGGAAGATAACACTCAGCGCGTTGAGATGCCGAGTGGTCAGTTTCGGGGCGCACTATGTTGATTCGCGTAGGTTTGCCTGCGAGATCGACGAGCAATCCCCTCGTCACCGGTTTCAGCGAAGCTTCTCTCTACGGACACAAGTACAGCGAGACACCGAGGATCTTTGAATCACTCAAAAAGGTGCTCCCCCTTTTTCCTGCATCTTGTTGATGATCCGTTCGACAATATTTTCTATCCTCTGGTCAATCAATTTTTCGGCTATTACAGTTCCCGCCGCGCTCTTACCGATCTCCAAGCTGAATACGCGGACTCGATTCCCGTCATCGGCTGCTCGCTAGTCCGACGGCGAACCAAGTCGGTGCGGATCGTAACGCGATCGTGGTTCCGCTCAACGCGATTTCACACGATTCGCCCGCCTTCGCGGCAGGTCGTGGCGGCGGTCTGACCTCCCCGCCGAAGGCCTTCGCGCTCCAATGTGAGGCGCAGATTCAGGGTTGTGTTTTGCGTCCCTGGGTCGGTATGACTTATCAGTCGAGACCTAGGGGGAAGTCTTAGATGTCGTTTGTGATCGCGGTGCCGGAGTCTGTGGCGGCGGCGGCTTCGGATTTGGCGAGTATCGGTTCGACGATTGGGGCAGCCAACGCGGCGGCGTTGGGCCCGACGCTGGGGGTGTTACCGGCGGCCGCCGATGAGGTGTCGGCGGCTGTCACGTCGCTGTTCACCGCGCACGCCCACGGGTATCAGGCGCTGAGTGCCCAGGCGGCGGCGTTTCATGACCAGTTTGTGCGACTGATGAACGCCGGCGCGGGGCAGTATGGGGCCGCCGAGGCGGCCAACGCGTCGCCGCTGCAGGCCGCCGAGCAGAATCTGCTGAACGCTGTGAATGCGCCGACCCAGGCGTTGGTGGGGCGCCCGCTGATTGGCAACGGCGCCAATGGGGCCGCGGGGACCGGGGCTAACGGCGGGGCCGGCGGGATATTGATCGGCAACGGCGGGGCCGGCGGGTCCGGCGCGGCCAG
>DASSGQ010000376.1:0-9984 GCA_035693385.1 Mycobacterium sp. | reverse complement strand
CCGCTCAGGCCTCTGTCGCGGCGCGCAGCCGCTGCAGCGCCCCGCGGACCTGCGCGGCGTCGGTGGTCTGCCAGAACGGCGGCAGCGAGGCTCGCAGGTAGCGCCCGTAGCCGGCGGTGACCATCCGGGAGTCGAGCACCGCGACCACTCCGCGGTCGGTGACGCGGCGCAGCAGCCGACCCGACCCCTGCGCCAGCAATAGTGCTGCATGGGCGGCGGCGACGGTCATGAAACCGTTGCCGCCGCGTGCGGCCACCGCGCGCTGCCGCGCGCCCAACAGCGGGTCGTCCGGCCGGGGGAACGGGATTCGGTCGATCAGGACCAGGGACAGGGATGGCCCGGGCACATCGACGCCCTGCCACAGTGACAAGGTTCCGAACAGCGAGGTCTCGGCGTCAGCACTGAATTGCTCGACCAGCGCGGAGGTGCCGTCGTCGCCTTGGCACAGCACCGGCGTCGACAACCGTTCGCGCATGGCCTCGGCCGCGAGCCGCGCGGCGCGCATCGACGAGAACAGTCCCAGCGTGCGCCCGCCGGCAGCGGTGATGAGCTCGGCGATCTCCGTCAGCTGCTCCGCCGAGCCGGTACCGTCCCGGCCCGGCGGCGGCAAGTGCGCGGCCACGTAGAGGATGCCCGCCTTGGCGTGATGGAACGGTGAGCCGACGTCGAGACCACGCCAGGGTGGGTACTCAGCGGAGTCCGGTCCGGCCAGGCCCCAGGCCGCGGCCATCGCGTCGAAGGATCCGCCGATCGTCAGGGTCGCCGATGTCAGCACCGTCGTCGAACGCGCGAATACCTGGTTGCGCAGCAAGCCGGCGACCGCCAGCGGGGCCACCCGCAACACCGGGCGAGGTGAACCCCGGTTGTCCTCGTGCTCGAGCCAGACCACGTCGGTGCGGTCGGGGATGGCGGGGGCGAACGAGGTCAGGATCCGCGATGCGGTGTCTGATATCTCGCTCAGTGCCGCAACAGCTTCGGCGCGTGCCGACGCCGCCTTAGCGTCATTCGTGGTGTCGATCGCCGAGCGTGCCGCGGAGGCCACGTCGCGCAGCGCTGTCAGGTAAGTCGCCATCTCGTCGTCGAGGCGATCGATGCGCCCGGGCTTGATTATCTGAGCGTCATGGATCGCCGCGGCGAAGTTGGCGGTCGTCGCATCCAGCCGCTGGGTGAGTTCCGGATCCACCAGTCGGGTGATCCGCCGGGCCACCGCACCGAGGGCGGCCGGCGTCAGCTCCGCGGTGGCGACCGACGTCACCCGGTCAACCAACTCGTGCGCCTCGTCGACCACCAGCAGCTCGTGTTCCGGCAGCACCGCCGCCTCGGCGACGGCGTCGATGGCCAGCAGCGCGTGGTTGGTGACGACGACATCAGCACGGCCGGCCTCACCCCTGGCCCGTTCGGAGAAGCACTCGGAGCCAAACGCGCATCGGGCTACACCGATGCATTCCCGCGCGGAAACGCTGACCTGGGACCAGGATCGGTCCGCGACGCCGGGCTTGAGATCGTCGCGGTCACCCGAGTCGGTTGTCGCCGCCCACACCGTGAGCCGTTGCACATCGCGGCCCAGGGCAGTCGCCGCCATCGCGTCGAAGAGTTCCTCCTGCGGCCTGTCGCCGCCAACTCCGTCGTCGCTGTCGGCGGCGCTGCCGTTGTGGATTTTGTTCAGGCACAAGTAGTTCCGTCGCCCCTTCAGCAGCGCGAATCGCGGGCTGCGGGGCAGCGCATCGGCCAGCGAATCGGCCAGCCTGGGCAGGTCGCGATCGACGAGTTGGCGCTGCAACGCGATTGTGGCGGTCGACACCACGACGGGCGAGCCGCCGCTGAGCGAGCGGACGATCGCGGGAATCAGGTATGCGAGCGACTTGCCGGTACCGGTGCCGGCCTGCACCACGAGGTGCTCACCGGTTTCGAAAGCCTGCGCGACGGCGGCTGCCATCTGCTGCTGCCCGCTGCGCTCGCTGCCGCCGAGGGCGGCCACGGCGATGGCCAGCAGCTCGTGCACGGACACTGACACGTCGGACGTGGTCGCTCCCTTGGTTGTGCATCCGGTGCGTCGACCGTATAGGTCAGGCGGTGATCTGTGTGGTCGGGATCGCGGGGTCCCCGTGCGACAGGTTCAATCCCTCCCACGGCAGGCAGCGCAACCCCGACGCGACCAGCTTGCGCGCCGCGGCGAGATCGCACCGACCGACGTGGGCTTCGTGGCCTATCACCCGGCCGCCGCGCACCAGCGGTGTGGTCAACACCCGCGATGGTTCGGTCGTCGCGGGCGGACGGCCCGCCGGGTACACCACCTCTTCGGTGATGGTGCCGGTCGGGCGGGACAGGCGCAGCGCCGCTTTGCGGCCGCCGTGGGATTCCTTGTGGGTGCTGCGTTTCTGTACCGGCATGCCGTCGACTTCGACCAGCTTGTAGACCATGTTCGCGGTCGGGGCGCCCGAGCCGGTCACCAGCGACGTGCCGACGCCGTAGCTGTCCACCGGGTCGGCACGCAATGCGGCGATGGAGAACTCGTCCAGATCGCCGGACACCACGATGCGGGTTTGGGTGGCTCCCAGGCCGTCGAGTTGCTCGCGCACTTGGCGGGCCAGCACACCCAACTCGCCGGAGTCGATGCGGACCGCACCGAGGGCGGCGCCGGCAGCGGTCACGGCATTGGCCACCCCGGTCGTCACGTCGTAGGTGTCCACCAACAGCGTGGTGTGGGCGCCCAGCGCGTCGACCTGGGCTCGAAAAGCCGCCAGTTCAGTGATCTCAGGCGGATCATCGCGGCGCGTATGCAACATGATGAACGCGTGCGCGGACGTGCCCTCGGTGGGTATCCCGTACCGCCGTTGGGCTTCCAGATTGGAGGAGGCGGCGAAGCCGGCGATGTACGCGGCACGGGCCGCCGCGACCGCCGCGCGTTCGTGGGTTCGGCGTGACCCCATCTCGATCAGCGGGCGTTCCCCTGCGGCGCTGACCATCCGTGCGGCTGCCGACGCGACCGCCGTGTCGTGGTTGAAGATCGACAACGCCAGGGTTTCCAGCACCACACATTCGGCGAAGCTGCCACTCACCGAGAGAATGGGCGACCCGGGGAAGTACAGCTCGCCTTCGGCATAGCCGTCGATGTCGCCGGCGAACCGGAAGTCGCGCAAGTATCGCACCGTGTCGGTGTCTAGGAATTCGGCCAGCAATTGGCATGCGTCATCGTCGAACCTGAACTGCGGCAACACTTCCAACAGTCGGCCCGTTCCCGCGACCACTCCGTAACGACGGCCGTCGGGGAGTCTGCGCGCGAACAGTTCGAACGTGGCCCGCCGGTCCGCGGTGCCGTCGCGCAGGGCCGCCGCCAACATCGTGAACTCGTATTTGTCGGTCAGCAGCCCAGCCAGGACCGGGTCACTCATTCCGCAACGGTAACGGCTGGCGGCAACAGGTACCTCCGTCGGTATCGTGTAGAGCATGGTTGTTGCGTCAGCGCCCACCAAGCCGGGCAGTACCGGGCAACGCGAGTCCGCCCCGGTAGACGCCGCGGTCAGTCCGTGGGTCACCATCGTGTGGGATGACCCCGTCAACCTGATGACCTACGTGACGTATGTGTTCCAGAAGTTGTTCGGCTACAGCGAACCGCACGCCACGAAGCTGATGCTGCAGGTACACAACGAAGGCAGGGCGGTGGTGTCGGCGGGCAGCCGGGAAACCATGGAAGTCGACGTGTCCAAGCTGCATGCCGCCGGTTTGTGGGCGACCCTGCAGCAGGACCGGTGAGATTCGAGGGCGTCCGGGACTCCTTGTGCGCAAGTGGAAGCGCGTCGAGACCGCCAGCGGTCCCCGTTTTCGGTCTGCCTTGGCTCCTCATGAGGCTGCACTGCTGAAAAACCTCGTCAGTGCGATGATCGGCCTGCTCGACGAACGCGAATCCTCTGGGCCGTCGGACGAACTCGAAGTGATCACCGGCATAAAGACCGGAAATGCCGAACCTCCGAACGATCCGACGCTCCGTCGGCTGCTACCGGATTTCTATCGGCCGGACGGCGACGACTCGTTGGATGGGAATATCTCCGACAGCCTCAACGCCGCGCTGCGGAGTCTGCACGAGCCGGAGATTATCGACGCCAAACGCGTTGCGGCACAGCAGGTATTGGATACCGTGCCGGACCACGGCGGCCGGTTCGAGCTGACCGAGGCGGACGCGAACGCCTGGGTCGCGGCGGTCAACGACGTTCGGCTGACGTTGGGGGTCATGCTCGAGATCGGGCCAGAGGGCCCGGATCGCCTGCCGGCCGGCCATCCGCTGGCGGTGCACTTCGACGTCTACCAGTGGCTGACCGTGTTGCAGGAATACCTGGTCTTGGTGTTGATGGGGCCCCGATGATCTCGATGGCGGCCGGATGAATTCCATCACCGATGTCGGGGGTATCCGTGTCGGCCACTACCAGAAGCTGGACCCCGACGCGTCGTTAGGCGCCGGTTGGGCGTGCGGCGTCACCGTCGTGCTGGCTCCGCCCGGGACCGTCGGTGGTGTCGATTGCCGCGGGGGTGCGCCCGGCACCCGGGAGACCGATCTGCTGGATCCGGCCAACACCGTGCGAGCGGTCGACGCCGTGTTACTTGCCGGCGGCAGCGCCTACGGTCTGGCAGCCGCGGACGGCGTCATGCGCTGGCTGGAAGAACACGGGCGTGGTGTGGGCATGGATGGCGGCGTGGTGCCCATCGTGCCGGGCGCGGTGATCTTCGATCTGCCCGTCGGCGGCTGGGACTGCCGTCCGACGGCCGAATTCGGCTACGCGGCGTGTGTGGCCGCCGACCAGGCGACTGACGGCGAAGCGATGGCCGTCGGGACCGTTGGCGCGGGAGTGGGAGCGCGGGCCGGTGTGCTCAAAGGCGGTATCGGGACGGCGTCTGTCGTCCTGCCGTCGGGCGTGAGCGTCGGCGCGGTCGTCGCGGTGAACTCGGCCGGCGACGTCGTCGACCGGACGACCGGTCTGCCGTGGATGGCGGACTTGATCGAAGCGTTCGGCCTGACGCGACCGCCGGACGAGCAGATCGACGCGTTCGCGAAATTGCCGTCCCCGTTGAGCCCGCTGAATACCACGATCGCGGTGGTGGCGACCGACGCCGCGCTGAGCCCGGCGGGGTGCCGGCGCGTCGCGATCGCCGCCCACGACGGCCTGGCCCGCACCATCCGGCCCCCACACACTCCGCTGGACGGCGATGCGGTCTTCGCACTGGCTACCGGGGCGGTCGAGGTGGCTCCAGGGGGCGGTTCGAACACGATGCCCGCCGCTTTCTCGCCCGAGACGGGGCTCGTCACCGAGATAGGGATAGCCGCGGCCGATTGCCTGGCACGCGCGGTGTTGGTCGGGGTGCTCGCCGCTGAATCGGTAGCCGCGATACCGACCTACCGCCAGATGTTGCCGGGCGCGTTCGGCTGACGGGTCGTCCAGGTGTTGATCCGTGCCGACCTCGACCGGCGCGTATGCCGGTAGCCTTGACGATGAGCCTGAAAGATGCCGTGGACGCTGAGAAGGACGGCTGTCGACGTGATCCGCGTCGGCGGCGACAGAGGAGGCGATGAGGTGGGGGCAACACCCGCTCGCGCGGTAGAGCTGCGCTCATGACCTCGGGATATCCGCATACGCCAACCGGGCAGGCTAAGAAGCGGCCGCGCTGGTTGGTGGGCGGGGCCACGATCCTCACCTTCGTGGCGCTGCTCTACCTCGTTGAGCTGATCGACCAGCTGACCGGGCATTCCCTGGACGCCAACGGCATCAGGCCGCTGGAAAGCGACGGCCTGTGGGGAATCGTCTTCGGGCCGATTCTGCATGCCAACTGGCAGCATCTGATGGCCAACACGATCCCGCTGCTGGTGCTGGGGTTTCTCATGACGCTGGCCGGATTGTCCCGATTTGTCTGGGCCACCGCGATCGTGTGGATTCTGGGCGGATTCGGCACCTGGCTGATCGGCGACATCGGGAGCAACTGCGGTCCAACCGACCACATCGGAGCCTCGGGCCTGATCTTCGGCTGGCTGGCTTTCTTGATGGTTTTCGGGATTTTCGTGCGGAGATTCTGGGACATCGTCATCGGGCTGGCGGTGCTGGTCGTCTACGGCGGTGTCTTGCTCGGCGCCATGCCGGTGCTCGGCAGATGCGGTGGCGTGTCGTGGCAGGGCCATCTATGTGGTGCCATTGCCGGCGTCGTGGCGGCGTATCTGCTCTCCGCCCCCGAACGCAAGGCTCGCGCTCAGAGAAAAGCCCTTCCGCCGCCACTGAAGACATGACCTCGCCACTGGCGCCCGTCGGGGTTTTCGACTCCGGCGTCGGGGGACTGACCGTCGCGCGGTCGATCATCGACCAACTGCCCGACGAGGACCTCATCTACGTCGGCGACACCGCCAACGGCCCCTACGGACCGCTCACGATCCCGGAGGTTCGTGCGCACGCCCTGGCCATCGGCGACGACCTGGTCGACCGTGGTGTCAAGGCGCTGGTGATCGCCTGCAACACCGCGTCCGCTGCGTGCCTGCGCGATGCTCGCGAACGCTACGACGTGCCCGTCGTCGAGGTGATCTTGCCGGCGGTGCGCCGCGCCGTCGTCACCACCCGTAGCGGCCGCATCGGGGTGATCGGCACGCGGGCGACCATCAACTCCCACGCCTACCAGGACGCGTTCGCCGCCGCCCGCGACACCGAGATCACCGCGGTGGCCTGCCCGCGGTTCGTCGACTTCGTCGAGCGCGGCGTGACGAGCGGCCGTCAGGTGCTCGGACTGGCCGAGGGGTATCTGGAGCCGCTGCAGCGCGCCCAGGTCGACACCCTGGTGCTGGGCTGCACGCACTATCCATTGCTGTCCGGGCTGATCCAGCTGGCCATGGGCGAGAACGTGACATTGGTTTCGAGCGCCGAGGAAACCGCCAAGGAAGTGGTTCGGGTGCTCACCGAACGGGATCTGCTGCGTCCGCATGACGCGCCGCCCGCCACCCGAGTGTTCGAAGCCACCGGCGACCCCGAGGAGTTCACCAAACTGGCGGCGCGGTTCCTGGGTCCCGCGGTCACCGGTGTGCAACCAATCCATCGTCAATCTCGTGTCTACTAGGTGCGCGCGACCAGATTCTCATCACACCAATGCGGCGATGTTTTCTCCATCGTGGTATCGGGCATGGCACAGTAGTGTCCGTGCGAATAACCGTGCTCGGCTGCTCCGGTAGCGTCGTGGGGCCGGATTCGCCTGCATCGGGTTATCTGCTTCGGGCGCCGGATACTCCGCCTTTGGTACTTGACTTCGGCGGGGGTGTCCTTGGTGCGCTGCAGCGGTATGCCGACCCGGGCTCCGTGCATGTGTTGTTGTCTCACCTGCACGCCGACCACTGTCTGGATATGCCGGGCCTGTTCGTGTGGCGTCGCTACCATCCGTCGCGCCCGCTCGGAAAGTCGTTGCTCTATGGCCCGAGCGATACCTGGTCTCGGTTGGGGGCCGCGTCGTCGCCCTTCGGTGGGGAGATCGACGATTGCTCGGACATCTTCGACGTTCATCACTGGGTCGACGGTGAGCCGGTGACGTTCGGTGGGCTCACGGTGGTGCCACGGGTGGTGGCCCACCCAACCGAGTCTTACGGCCTGAGGATCACCGATGCCAGCGGTGCCTCGTTTGTCTACAGCGGTGACACCGGGATCTGCGATGAGCTCGTCGAGCTGGCTCACGACGCCGACGTTTTCCTGTGTGAGGCCTCCTGGACACACGGGCCGGACCGTCCCCACGCGCTGCATCTGTCGGGTGCGGAGGCCGGCAGGGTTGCGGCGCAAGCGGGTGTTCACGAGCTGCTGCTGACGCACATCCCGCCGTGGACTTCGCGTGAGGACGTGATCAGCGAGGCCAAGGCCGAGTTCGATGGTCCCCTACACGCGGTGGTGTGCGGTGAGACGTTCGATATCCGCCGCTCTGAAAGGGTCTGAGCCCCTCGGGCGAGGGTTGGCTTAGGGTTACTGGGTGTCCAAACGAGAAGACGGCCGACTTGACGACGAGCTTCGCCCAGTAGTCATCACCCGCGGTTTCACCGACCACCCGGCGGGTTCGGTACTGATCGAATTCGGTCACACCAAGGTCATGTGCACCGCCAGCGTTACCGAAGGGGTACCACGCTGGCGTAGGGGCACGGGTCTGGGGTGGCTGACCGCGGAGTACGCGATGCTGCCATCGGCCACCCACACTCGCTCTGACCGCGAATCGGTGAAAGGCCGGCCCAGCGGACGTACCCAGGAGATCAGCCGCCTGATCGGCCGGTCGCTGCGGGCTTGCATCGACCTGGCGGCGCTGGGGGAGAACACGATCGCAGTCGACTGCGATGTGTTGCAGGCTGACGGCGGCACCCGTACCGCGGCGGTCACCGGCGCCTACGTCGCGTTGGCCGACGCGGTCACCTACCTGTCGGCGGCGGGCAAGCTTTCGGATCCACGGCCCCTGTCCTGTGCGATCGCGGCGGTCAGCGTCGGTGTCGTCGACGGCAGGGTCCGGGTGGACCTGCCCTACGACGAAGACTCGCGCGCTGAGGTCGACATGAACGTCGTGGCGACCGACACCGGGACCCTGGTGGAGATCCAGGGGACCGGCGAGGGCGCGACGTTCCCGCGCTCGACGCTGGACAAGCTGCTCGACATGGCGCTGGGTGCCTGCGACGAGTTGTTCGCCGCACAGCGCGAGGCGCTGGAGTTGCCGTACCCGGGTGTGCTGCCCAGCGGACCGCTACCGCCGAAGGCGTTCGGCAGCTGACCCCGCCGCTGGTCGCTACCCTGACCTTGGCCTAACTGCCGCGTGGTTTACCACCGCCGACACCGCGGCCAAGACGAGACCCCTTCCGGTGGGTCATGACTCGTCCTTCTGCAACTCGAATATTGGGATGGTGCGTGTGGTTTTTGACTGGTAGTTCGCGAACGCGAACGCGGGTACGGTCGTGTTGATCTTGGGGATGATCGCCTCACGTTCGAACGAGTCGAGCTCGTGCGCGACGACGTCGAACGAGTCGGTGGCGACTTCAACGCGCGCCCGCGGGTTGGCCCGCAGGTTGTGTACCCACGCCGGGTTGACGTCGGCGCCACCGTAACCCGCGACGATCAGCAGCTTGCCGTCGATACGGAAGACCACCAGCGGCGCGACGCGCGGCTCGCCGGACTTCGCGCCCTTCGTAGTGAGCAACAACAGCTCGTTGCCTTCGAATCGCCCGCCGACCTTGCCGGCGTTGGTGCGAAACTCGTCGGTGATGTTGTTATTGAGCGCCTTGAGCGTCTCGGTATCGGGTCTTTGGCGCACTCTGGACGAAGCTACTTCGTCGCCCTGTCTATTCCTTGCGGAGCGTGCCGCGTTGGACATCGTGCCGGCACTGCTTAATGCGATTCGCGTCGCCGACCCAGCGTCTCGCCGTCCGTAAGGTGGCCGGGGTGCATCGGCAACGGCCCAGACACATGTTTAGGAATAGATGATGACCAAGCTGCTGGTCGCCAGCCGCAACCCCAAGAAGCTGGCCGAACTACGCCGCGTGCTGGACGGAGCCGGGCTGTCGGGCTTGACGCTGGTTTCGCTGAACGACGTCGCGCCATTCGACGAAGCGCCGGAGACCGGCGCGACTTTCGAGGACAACGCGTTGGCCAAGGCCAGGGATGCGTTCGCCGCGACAGGTCTGGCCAGTGTGGCCGACGACTCCGGTCTGCAGGTGGCCGCGCTGGGCGGCATGCCCGGCGTGCTGTCCGCGCGCTGGTCGGGTGCCCACGGCGACGACGCCGGCAACACCGCGCTGCTGTTGGCGCAGATGCGTGACGTGCCCGACGAACGGCGCGGCGCGGCGTTCGTGTCCGCCTGCGCACTGGTTTCGAGCGCGGGCGAAGTCGTCGTGCGCGGGGAGTGGCCCGGCACCATTGCCCGGGAGCCGCGCGGTGACGGCGGATTCGGCTACGACCCGATCTTCGTTCCGGACGGCCCTGACGTCGGGCCCCGCACCGCGGCGCA
>DASSGQ010000375.1:0-2926 GCA_035693385.1 Mycobacterium sp. | reverse complement strand
TGCGGCGGGGCGGCGCATACGCCACCTCGATGTCGAGCCGGTCGGTGCGCAGTAACCGGGTCAGCACGGTGGCCAGGTCGGCATCGGCGCCCACGACGACCAGGCGTCGGCACCCGCTGATCGCCGCGTCGACATCGGCTGGGGTCTCGGCTCGGTGGGTGGGCAGGCCGGCCAATGACGATTGCGCCCACCGATCACCGAACACCAACACCGCCACAGTCGGGATGTCCGCGCCAGTGTTGCCGCAGGCTTTCATGGGTTCCTCGCAACCTCCTGGCCTAAGCTGAGTTGCCCGGCTCTCCCCCTTGCCGCTGCGCGGCTGGGGGGACCCCCACAGCGGGCCTCGGGCGGCCCGCATCGTCGCTGGGCTAAGGTGGGGCACCGGCTGGACCACAATAAACAGGCATCAACTCGTGGGATTAGGCGGGAGCAAAGTCATGCCGGCAATCGTCCTCATCGGCGCCCAGTGGGGCGACGAGGGCAAAGGTAAGGCCACTGACCTGCTTGGTGGGCGCGTGCAGTGGGTCGTGCGGTATCAGGGCGGGAACAACGCCGGGCACACGGTCGTGTTACCCACTGGCGAAAACTTCGCGCTGCACCTGATCCCGTCGGGAGTGCTGACGCCCGGTGTCACCAACGTCATCGGCAACGGCGTGGTCGTGGATCCGGGTGTGCTGCTCAGCGAACTGCACAGCCTGGAAGACCGCGGCGTCGACACCACCAAGCTGCTGATCTCCGCCGACGCCCACCTGCTGTTGCCCTACCACGTCGCCATCGACAAGGTCACCGAGCGGTATATGGGCAGCAAGAAGATCGGCACCACCGGCCGCGGGATCGGGCCCTGCTACCAGGACAAGATCGCGCGCATGGGCATTCGGGTCGCCGACGTCCTCGACCCGCAGCTGTTGACCCACAAGATCGAGGCGGCGCTGGAACTCAAGAACCAGATCCTGGTCAAGATCTACAACCGAAAGGCGCTGGAGCCCCACCAGCTGGTCGAGACGCTGTTGGCGCAGGCGGACGGCTTCCGGCACCGCATCGCCGACACCCGGCTGCTGCTCAACAACGCGCTGGAGGCCGGCGAAACGGTCTTGCTGGAAGGCTCGCAGGGCACCCTGCTCGACGTCGACCACGGCACGTATCCCTATGTGACCTCGTCGAATCCAACGGCGGGCGGCGCGGCCGTCGGGTCCGGGATCGGACCGACGCGGATCACCACCGTGCTGGGAATCCTCAAGGCCTACACCACTCGCGTGGGTTCCGGCCCGTTCCCCACCGAGCTGTTCGACGCGAACGGCGAGTACCTGTCCAAGACCGGCGGCGAATTCGGCGTCACCACCGGACGGCGGCGGCGCTGCGGTTGGTTCGACGCCGTCATCGCCCGCTACGCCACCCGGGTCAACGGCATCACTGACTACTTCCTGACCAAGCTGGATGTGCTGTCCAGCCTGGAAACGGTGCCCGTCTGCGTCGGCTACCGGATCGACGGGTCGCGGACCCGCGATATGCCGATGACGCAAAGCGATCTCCAGCGCGCCGAACCCATCTACGAAGAGCTGCCCGGCTGGTGGGAGGACATCTCGGCGGCCCGCGAGTTCGACGACTTGCCCGCCAAGGCGCGCGACTACGTGTTGCGACTGGAAGAGCTTGCCGGAGCGGAGGTTTCGTGCATCGGTGTCGGTCCCGGACGTGACCAGACCATCGTGCGCCGCGACGTCCTGGCGGCCCGCCCGTGACGGATTATTCGTTCGCGCGCCCCAAAGAACTCGACCCCGAATACGAACACCACGGCGGCTTTCCGGAATACGGCCCCGCGAGCCCCGGCACGGGATTCGGCCGCTTCGTGGCGGCCATGCGTCGGCTGCAGGATCTCGCGGTTTCCGCTGACACCGGAGCCGGGGTATGGGAAGAAGCGGCTGACCGTGCCCTGGCGCTGGTGGAGCTGCTGGCCCCGTTCCAGGCCGACGAGGGCAAGGCGCCGGCGGGGCGGACGCCCGACCTACCCGGCATGGGCAGCCTGCTGCTGCCGCCGTGGACGTTGGCACGGTACGGCCCCGACGGCGTCGAAATGACGGGCTATTTCACGCGGTTTCACGTGGGCGGCAACCACGCGGTCCACGGCGGTGTACTGCCGCTGCTGTTTGACCACGTGTTCGGGATGGTCTCGCATGCAGCGGGACGGCCGATCAGCCGGACGGCTTTCCTGCATGTCGACTACCGCAACGTCACCCCGATCGATACACCGTTGTTGGTGCGTGGGCGTGTGACCAGCACCGAAGGCCGCAAGGCTTTCGTGGCCGCGGAATTGGTTGACCCGGGCGGGCGTGGCGACACGGTGTTGGCCGAAGCCAACGGCCTGATGGTTCGGCTACTGCCCGGCCAGCCCTGAGGTGGCAAGACGCTTGGTCGCCGCCGCCCGCGGCGGACCTATCCTTGAGCGGTGACTGACGGCGTGACCGAAGGACAGCACGAGCCCGGTGGGCAACCGGCGGCTGCCGAAGACGACAACACGACGGTGACTGTCGTGCCCCCGCACGCCGCCGAGCCGCACGCCGACGAGCCGCGCGCTGACGCCGATGCCGGCGCTGACGCCGACGCCAGGCCCCGGGTGATGCTGCTGGGTTCCGGTGAGTCGAGCCGGGAGTTGGCTGTGGCCCTGCGGCATCTCGGCGCGCAGGTGATCGCCGTCGATGACTACGCGAACGCGCCGGCGCACCGAGTGGCCGACCAGTCGTTGATCCTCCCGATGACCGACCCCGACGGGCTATCTGATGCGATCGCCCGGCTGCAGCCAGACTTCGTGGTGACCGCCACCGACAAACTCTCCGGCCCGGCCCGCGGTGCACTCGAGCGCTTCACCGCCGCCGAGCCGGACGACCAGTTCACCGAACTGGTGCCCAACGCTCGCGCCGTCCGGCTCACCGGA
>DASSGQ010000374.1:0-2682 GCA_035693385.1 Mycobacterium sp. | reverse complement strand
CCCAAGCTGTTCGTCAATGCCGAACCCGGCGCCATCCTTACCGGCCGCATCCGCGACTATGTCCGCACCTGGGCCAACCTCAGTGAAATCACCATTCCCGGAGTGCATTTCATCCAGGAAGACAGCCCGGACGAGATCGGCTCGGCCATAGCGCAGTTCGTCCGAGAGTTACGCGCCAATTAAGGGGACGGTTTCGATCGTCACGGATCGTCTTCACCGTCCGCGCGCAGGAGTTTTTCGGGGTGATGGAATGTGTTGACTCGTGGTTGGCCGTGATCCAGGTGGGGTGGGGGGATCCATTCGGTGTCGCGGTGGGCGTTTTTGCGGGTGGTCCAGCCTTTGTCGAGGAGTTTGTGGTTGGGTCCACAGGCCAGGGTGAGTTGGTTGATGTCGGTGCAGTGGGTGCTGGCCCAGTCCTTGACATGGTGGACCTCGCAGTAGTAGCCGGCTACATCGCAGCCCGGTGCTGTGCAGCCCCGGTCCTTTGCATAGAGGACGATTCGCTGGCCGGGGGATGCCAACCGCTTGGTGTGATAGAGCGCGAGGGCTTTGCCGTTATCGAAGATCGCCAAGTAGTGATGGGCGTGGCGGGCCAGACGGATGACGTCGCTCATCGGCAGCAGGGTGCCCCCGCCGGTCAGCGCCTTGCCGGCCGCGGCTTGGAGGTCGGCCAGTGTGGTGGTCAGGATGATCGATGCCGGTAATCCGTTGTGCTGGCCGAGCTTTCCGCTGGCCAAGACCGCCCGCAGGGCCGCGTTGAGCCCGTCGTGATTGCGCTGGGCACCGCTGCGGGTGTCACGCTGCACCGCGTCCTGGCCAGGTGCCCCGTCGACTACCGGTGTGTCGTCGTCGGGGTTGCACATGCCCGGGGCGGCCAACTTGGCCAACACCGCCTCCATGGTGGCGCGGGCCTCGGGGGTTAACCAGCCGCTGATCCGCGACATGCCGTCACCGTCTTGGCTGCCCACGGTGATGCCGCGGCGACGGGCGCGGTCCTCGTCGCGGAAGTCGCCGTCCGGGTTGAGGTAACAGGTGAGCCGGTCGGCGATTTTGCCGACCACCTCGGGGCGATGCCCGGTGGCCGCGGCGGCCAGATCGGCCTCGGCGCGTCGGCGGGTGGACGCGTCGACCCAGCAGGGCAACTCCTCCAAAAACCGGCGAATGACCGCCACATGGCCGGCGCCGACCCGACCGTGGCGTTGTGCCGCGGCGGTGGCGGCCAGCCGTGGCGCCAACGGCGCACCGGTGATCGCCTGACGCGGCCCCAAGTCGGCGGCCTCGGCCACCCGCCGGCTGGCCTCGCCACGGGTGATGCGTAACCGGTCGGCCACGGCATGGGACAGTTTGCCGCCCAACTCGGCGGGGGTGGCTTGCTGCACCAGCTGATTGAGCAATGCATGGCCCGGTACCGGCAGCCGCCGCGCGATCTTTTCCAGGCGCTCCAGGATTCGCAATCGCTCCGGGGTGGTCAACGCCTCAAACGACAACCCGCAGACGCGGTCCATGTCGGCGTCGAGCGCGTCGAAGACCTCTAAGATCTCCGCACGACCACTCGAACTCATGTTCGAATAATATCCGCGGCCACCGACACAAATCCCCCGCCGAAACCACCGATACTCAAGTGGCGCAAGCGATTACGGCAGCCAGGCTAGGGGCTGAGCCGCGAAAGCAACTCGGAGACAACCGAATCCAACGGCACGGACACCTGCTCGCCGGTCGCGAGGTCCTTGACCCCCACCGTTCCGGACTCGATATCGCGGTCACCCAACACCAATGCGATACGGGCACCAGAACGGTCGGCGGCGCGCATCGCGCCCTTGAGTCCGCGGTCACCGTAGGCCATGTCCACGCGGAGACCGGAGGCGCGCAGCTCACCGGACAGCACCGCCAGCCGCAGCTTGGCCTGCTCGCTCAGCGGCACCCCAAACACGTCGCAGCGGGTCGTCTCCCCTACGGTCTTGCCCTCGGCGCGCAGCGCCAGCAGGGTGCGGTCCACGCCCAACCCAAATCCGATGCCGGACAGGTCTTGTCCGCCGAGCTCGTGCATCAGGCCGTCGTACCGGCCACCGCCGCCGATGCCGGATTGCGCGCCCAAACCGTCGTGCACGAACTCGAACGTGGTCTTGGTGTAGTAGTCCAGCCCGCGCACCATCCGCGGGTTGATGATGTACGGCACGCCAAGCGCATCCAGGTGCGCCAGCACGGTGTCGAAGTGCTGCTTGGCGGCATCGGACAGGTGATCGAGCAGCACCGGCGCGGCGGCCGTCATCGCCCGCACCTCGGGCCGCTTGTCGTCGAGCACCCGCAGCGGGTTGATCTCGGCGCGTCGCCGGGTTTCGTCGTCGAGGTCGAGCGCAAACAGGAAGTCCTGCAACAGTTCCCGGTATTGCGGGCGGCAGCTCTCGTCCCCCAGCGAGGTGATCTCCAGCCGGAACCCGTCCAGGCCCAGCGAGCGGAATCCGGCGTCGGCCACGGCGATCACCTCGGCGTCCAGCGCCGGGTCGTCGACGCCGATCGCCTCCACCCCGACCTGTTGCAGCTGGCGATAGCGGCCGGCCTGCGGCCGCTCGTAGCGGAAAAACGGCCCCGCGTAACAGAGTTTCACCGGCAGCGCGCCGCGGTCCAGGCCGTGCTCGATCACCGCGCGCACCACCCCGGCGGTCCCCTCCGGCCGGAGCGTCA
>DASSGQ010000373.1:0-4227 GCA_035693385.1 Mycobacterium sp. | reverse complement strand
CCGCCGCCGAGGCAGCCGCGCCAGGCGCCGCCGCAACGAATCCACACGTCGGGGATGCCCGCACCGGCCCGGCCGCCCATTGGGACGCCGCCCGATCAGGTGACCGTGGTGAACACCGGTTCGGTGGCCCGGTCGCACCCGACGCCAGCGGCCGGAAGCGACACCGGGCCGCCGGCCCAGCTCGAGTCCACGCCGGCCGCCGAGTCCACCGTCATCAACGCCAAGACGGCCGACGTGTCGAACCTGGCGACGCGTTTTGTGAAGCTACTCACGCCGCGCTCGTCGGCGGCCGCCGGCACGACGGGCGCCATGACGATCGGCCGCGCCGCCGACAACGACTTCGTCGTCTCCGACGTCTTGGCCTCACGCCACCACGCGACGTTGGTGCCCACTCCGCTCGGCACCGAGATCCGGGACAACAGCGTCAACGGCACCTTCGTCAACGGGACCAGGGTCGGATCGGCGATCCTGACCGACGACGACGTCGTCACCATCGGCAACGTCGACCTCGTGTTCCGCGACGGAACGCTGGTCCCGGGCAGTGCGGCGGCGGCGCGCACGGGCGGGCTCGAGGTGCGCAACGTCAAGTACGTCGTCGACAACGGCAAACAACTGCTGGACAACATCTCCCTGTCCGCCAGGCCCGGCACCCTGACCGCGGTCATCGGCGGGTCGGGCGCCGGAAAGAGCACGCTGGCCAGGCTGATCGCCGGCTACGCTCGCCCCACTTCCGGCTCGGTCACCTTCGAGGGCCACGACATCCACGCCGACTACGCCTCGTTGCGCAGCCGCATCGGCATGGTCCCGCAGGACGACGTGGTGCACCGCCAGCTGACGGTGAACCAGGCCCTGGGCTACGCCGCCGAGCTGCGGCTGCCGCCCGACACCAGCAAAGCCGACCGGGCCAAAGTGGTCACCCAGGTGCTGGGCGAACTCGACCTGACCAAACACGCCGACACCCGCGTCGACAAACTGTCGGGCGGTCAACGCAAACGCGCTTCGGTCGCATTGGAATTGCTCACCGGGCCCTCATTGCTGATCCTCGACGAGCCGACCTCGGGTCTGGACCCGGCGCTGGACCACCAGGTCATGACGATGCTGCGCCAGTTGGCCGACGCCGGTCGCGTGGTGATCGTCGTGACGCACATGCTGTCCTACCTCGACGTCTGCGACCAGCTGCTTTTGGTGGCACCGGGCGGCAAGACGGCCTACTGCGGCCCGCCCGACCAGATCGGTGACGCGATGGGCACCAGCAACTGGGCCAAGATCTTCACCAAGGTGGGCGCCGACCCCGAAGAAGCCAACAGGCGGTTCATCGCCCAGCGGGATGCCCAGAAGCGACCCCAGAAGCTGCTGCCCGACAGCACCGACGAGCCTGATGACCTGGGCAAACCGGTACACACCAGCGTGCGCCGCCAGATCTCGACGGTCGCCCGCCGGCAGGTCCGGTTGGTGGTGGCCGACCGCGCCTACTTCATCTTCCTGGCCGTGCTGCCGTTCATCCTGGGCGTGCTGTCGCTGACCGTGCCCGGCACCAGTGGATTCGGCGTGCCCGGGCCGGGCGCCAGTACGCCCGACGAATCCGCGCAGATACTTAACCTGCTGCTGCTCGCCGCCGCGTTCATGGGCACCGCGCTGACGATCCGAGACCTGGTCGGCGAACGGGCCATCTTCCAGCGCGAACAAGCGGTGGGGTTGTCGACGTCGGCCTATCTGCTCGCCAAGTCGATGGTGTACTGCGGGTTCGCCATTGTGCAATCGGCGATCACCACCACGATCGTGGTGATCGGCAAGGGCGCGCCGACCCAGGGGGCGGTGCTGCTGGGTCACGGCACTTTCGGGGCCACGATCGAGCTGTTCTTGACCGTCGCCGGAACCTGTGTCACCTCGGCGATCCTTGGACTGGCCATCTCGTCGCTGGTCCGCTCCAGCGAGCAGATCATGCCGCTGTTCGTGGTGTCGATCATGGCGCAGCTGGTGCTGTGCGGCGGGATGGTCCCGGTAACCGGCCGGCTCGGCCTCGACCAGCTGTCCTTCGTAATGCCCGCGCGCTGGGGCTACGCCGCGGCGGCGTCGACGGTCGACATACGCCACCTGGTTCCGGCTTCGCTGCTTCCCCAGGACCGGTTCTGGCAGCACACGTCGAAGATCTGGCTGACCGACATGGGCATGCTGGCCGCGCTGTCGGTGTTCTATGCCGGCTTTGTGCGGTGGAAACTCCGGCTCCGACGTTGAGTGGCCGTTGAGGGCCGGAAGGCTGACTATCATCCATCCACCGAAGCATGAGACGTTCGACCTCGTCGCCCGCACCAATACCGATCCGAAGGGCATTGTGCGGGCCGTCGAGGAGTACACGGTGCGCCCGTGGGGGCTCTATGTCGCCCGTCCCACGCCCGGCCGGGCGCAGTTCCATTACCTCGAATCGTGGCTGCTGCCGTCGTTGGGCTTGCGCGCCACCGTCTTCCACTTCAACCCGGGCCACGAACGCGATCACGACTACTACCTCGACGTGGGCGAATACACTCCCGGCCCGCGGGTGTGGCGTGCCGACGACCATTACCTCGACATCGAGGTCCGCACCGGGTCGGAGGCGACGCTGGCCGATGTCGACGAGCTGTTGGACGCCGTCCGCCACGGCCTGCTGAACCCGGAAGACGCCGAACGGGCGGTGCAGCGTGCCGTTGCCGCCGTCGACGGCCTGGCCCGCAATGGGTATGACCTGCACGGCTGGCTCGCCGGCAAAGGGATGGAGCTCACCTGGCGCGGAGCGTGACGGGTTTCAGAACCCGCCTAGGGCCGCCACCCGGTCGAGTCGGCCCACTGCCACGCCCTCGGGTAGGCGTCGAGAAACCACGGCTCCTTGACGGCGACGTAGTCAGCGGTGTCCCCGTGCGCGCGCTGTTCGGCCGCACGCTTGACGGCCAGGTAGTCGGCGCGCACGTCGGGGTTGGCCGCCAGCCAGTCGACGAACAGCAGGGCGAACTGCTGATTGGGCCAGCCATCCACCCGGATATGCACGTTGGTCGGTCGACCCGGATCTGCGGATGCGTGAATCCGCTTGTGCCACAATGACGGATCGTCGTTATGGTCATAGCGTTCGACGGTGCTGCGGGCGTCGACCCTGGGGGCCTTGGCCACATCCTGGGTGATGCGCTCGATGCGCGGGTAGCCGGCGGACAACAGCGGTCCGGCGAGTTCGTTGGCGACCGCGAGTGATTCGACGGTGATCTGGATGTCGATGACGTCCTTGGCTTGGAAATCCGGGAATGCCGGCACCGCGGTCGAGCCGATGTGGTCGATCCGCACGGCCCGGTGGCCGCAGGTGGTGTTCAGGCGGGCCAGGATCCGCCGCGCCTGATCGGGCCAACTCGGATCCGGCGGCACCAGCCGCGCTGCTGCCCTGGCGGCCTGCCGCGCACTCAGGTTGTGGGCGAACGGCAGAATCCGGTTGTTCCACACGTCATGGGCCCGCCCCACCAATTCCCCTGGGCCGCCCGAGTTGTCCAGCCAGACGTCGGCGACGGCACGACGCTGCTCGTCGTCGGCCTGTGCGGCAATCCTGGCGCGGGCGTCGTCCTCAGACATGCCGCGTTGCTCGACCAGCCGTCGCACCCGCACGTCGATGTCGGCATGCACCACGACGACCAGCGGGAACAACGGCGCCATCCCGGATTCCACCAGCAGCGGAATGTCTTCGACGACAACAACGTCCCCGGCATCTTCCGCTACCGCAGCGACGATCTCCGTGCGGCGCTTGGCCACCAGTGGGTGGACGATCCCGTTGAGCACGCCGCGGGCCTCGTCGTCCCGAAACGCCTTGGCAGCCAAGGCCGGCCGGTCCAATGATCCGTCCGCGAGCAGGATGTCGGCACCGAACGCATCGACCAGCGACGCCAGGCCTTCGGTGCCCGGTTGCACCACCTCACGCGCGATGACATCGCCGTCGACGATGATCGCGCCGCATTCCGCGAACGTGGCGGACAGCGCCGATTTCCCGGCGCCGATGCCACCGGTCAACCCGATACGCAGCACTGCGCGAATGCGATGGGCGCGGGACTATGCGTTGCCGGCGAGCTTTTCCCGCAGGGCCGCCAATTGGGCGTCGCTGGCCAGCGATCCACCCGCCGACTTCTCCGAAGAAACACCGTTGCCAGGCGAAGAGCTGCCACCGCCGTGTCCGGCCGCTTCGGCCGCCGCGAACTTCTCCATCTGCGCGGTGTGCATCTT
>DASSGQ010000372.1:0-10622 GCA_035693385.1 Mycobacterium sp. | reverse complement strand
GGCTGGAAAAATACGTCGCCGCCGCGTCCACAACACGCGTCCAGGTCAAGCAATTTCTTTGGGGCGTCCGGGAAGAATTCCGGTGCCCTTCGGGTGGTGCCCGTCGGCTCAACCTGGGCTGTCCACGGGCGGCGAGTCAGCAGGGGATCCTGACCGTATTGAACCGGCACACCATTGGCGGTCGATGGGTGTAGTCATCCCAGTGAATGTCTCGATTGTGCAGTCTAGACTGAACAACGGGCGGTGTATGAGGAGCGCCAACAGAAATGGCAGACGACAGAAGCTCATTGAGCCTTATCAGGCGGCACCCCTTTTGGTGGTTCGTGATGGGTCCGGCTGGTGCTGCGGCCTCGGTGTGGGGGAAGCGCTTGGGCGAGGACCGTCCACTTCTGGGCAATATCGTTTTCATCGTCGGCCTAGTGCTTATCGCGATCGGTCACGGCTGGGCCATCAACTGGGTGTACGTGCGTCTTGCCGGTCATCCTCGGCGTCATCAGCGGCGCGCCTAATCGCAAGTGGCACCGACACCGGCGGTTCTCTCTAAGACCGGGTTCTCTCCAAGACCCGCAGCCCGAGCGAAAACAGCAGCCGCACCTCGGGATCGGACAGCGAGGTCGACAACAACTTCTCGATCCGGCGCACGCGATAGCGAACGGTGTTGGGATGCACCTGAAGCCACAGCGCGGCGGCGCCGATGTCACCGAAGCTGTCCAGGTAGGCCCGCAGCGTCTCGGCCAGCACGGGGTCCCGCGCGCGCAGGTCGCGCATCCGCGGATCGACCAGCCGCTCGTCGGCGCCGACCAGAGTGACGACCTCGTCGAGCAAAACGGTGGTGCGTGCTTCAGCCAGCGAGGTCACCTGGCCGATCGAAACCGGGTGTCGCTCAGCGCTATCGAGCACGCGGTCCACCTCCGCCCGCGCCGCGGCCACGTCGGCCAAGCTCGCGACCGGGGCGGCGATGGCGGCCCTTAGCTCGACGCAGAGTTCGGTGCGCAGCGCGCTGATCGTGCCGCGGACCCACGAGGTGACCGACCGGGTCTGAGTCTGGGGCAGCAGCACATAGATTCGCGAGCCACGCGTCGCAACCTGCGCATCGCGGCGAAAAGCACTGGCGCTCAACGCCAAGACGTCACCCAGCCGCACCTGACGGGCTCCGGCTCCGGGGCTGCCTGGGGTGTCCCAACCGATCAGGGCGGCGGCGCCATCGGCGGCGAGACCAAGTTCGCGGGCGATCGCGGCGAGGTCGTCGGGCTCGCCATCCGCGAATCCGAGAAGCTGCTGCACCCGCTGCGCATGGGTGGACGGCCGGGCCGCCAGCCGAGACATGATGCGGGCGGCCAGCACCGCCGCACCCCGCAACATCTCCTCGGCGTCGTCGGCCAGCGGTTGCGAACCTTGCTGCACCCAGATGGTGCCGGCGAACACCGGAGGCCGCCGCGCATCGGCGGATGGCTGGTAAATCCCGATCGCCAGCCGCGGACGCAGCCCCAACTCGGGACGCTCGGCGACACGCACCACCTCGCCGCTGGATCGCAGCGCATCGAAGATGCCCCATTGGTCGATCCACTCCAGATGCTCGGGTGGCCCGGCGCGGCCCAGGATGGAAAGGCGGCGCAGCTCGTCGGCTTCGTCGTTGGAAGCCGAATAGGCCAGCACGTGTGATTGGGCGTTTTCGATGCTGACCATGCCGTGGATGCGGTCGGCCAGCGACTGGGCCAAACCGAACAGGTCGGTACCCGAGTCATCCACCGGGTCGCCACGGTCCCCGTGATGTTCCAACACGTGGTTGACCAGCTGGTACAGCCGCTCCCAACGGGCCCGCGGCTCCACGGCGACAACCGCTGACCCGGCCGCGACCGCCCTGGCTACCAGCGCGTCCGACGGCTGCTTGACGAAGGTCGCCACCGGCACCCGCTCGCGTGCCTGCTTGTCAACCCACCGCAGCGCTTCGTCGTCGCCGACACCGAGCAGGAAGAAGACGTCGGCCGCGCCCGCCGCGGCGGCCAGGCCCAGCCGCACATCATCGGAGTCGATCAGCGCCGCCGACCCGACCGGAAGGTCCAGTCCCCGCGGGGCTGCCACCAGGCTGACCAGCGTCGCGTCCAGCGCCAGCAACAGCTGACCCAGCCCGACACCAGCCGCCCGCATATTGTCCGATCGTACTACCCGATCATGTATATCTTGTCTGATCCGCCAATAATTTGGTGTGCCGTGCCGGGGATCCTTGGGAGCATGGATGCCATCACCCAGGTACCGATGCCGGCCAACGAGCCGGTGCACGACTATGCACCCCGATCCCCGGAACGCAGCCGGCTGATTGCCGAGTTGACCGCGCTGGCCGCCGATCCGATTGACCTCCCGCACGTCATCGGCGGCAAGCACCGCATGGGCGACGGTGAGCGCGTCGATGTCGTCCCGCCCCACCGACATGCCGCCAGGCTGGGGACCCTGACCAACGCCGTCCACGCGGATGCGACGGCGGCGATCGAGGCCGCGATGTCCGCGAAAAAGTCTTGGGCGGCAATGCCTCTCGATGAACGCGCCGCGGTGTTCCTGCGGGCCGCCGACCTGCTGGCCGGGCCGTGGCGGGAGAAGATCGCCGCCGCGACCATGCTCGGCCAATCCAAGTCCGTCTACCAGGCCGAGATCGATTCGCCTTGCGAGCAGATTGATTTCTGGCGGTTCAACGTGGCATTCGCCCGTCAGATCCTGGCGCAGCAGCCGATCAGCGGACCCGGCGAGTGGAATCGCAGTGACTACCGCCCGCTGGACGGCTTCGTCTATGCGATCACGCCGTTCAACTTCACCTCGATCGCCGGCAATCTGCCGACGGCGCCGGCGCTGATGGGAAACACAGTGGTGTGGAAGCCATCGATCACCCAGACGCTGTCGGCGTACCTGACCATGCAACTGCTGGAGGCCGCGGGCTTGCCGCCCGGCGTGATCAACCTGCTGACCGGCGACGGCTTCGCGGTTTCCGACGTGGCACTGGCCGATCCGCGATTGGCCGGTATCCACTTCACCGGGTCGACGGCCACGTTTCAGCATCTGTGGCAGCAGGTGGGCGCCAATATCGGCCGCTACCACAGCTATCCGCGCCTGGTCGGCGAGACCGGCGGCAAAGACTTTGTCGTCGCACACGCATCGGCACGGCCGGACGTGTTGTGCACGGCGTTGATTCGTGGCGCGTTCGACTACCAGGGTCAGAAATGCTCGGCGGCGTCACGGGCATTCATCGCGCATTCGGTGTGGCAGCAGATGGGCGACGCCTTCCTGGGTGCGACCGCCGCGCTGCGCTACGGCGATGTCACCGATCTGACCAACTACGGCGGGGCGCTGATCGACCGGCGTGCCTTCGTCAAGAATGTCAACGCCATCGAGCGGGCGAAAGGCACGCCCGGCGTGACCGTCGCGGTTGGGGGCGAATACGACGACGGCGTCGGGTATTTCGTGCGCCCGACCGTGTTGCTGTCCGACGACCCGACCGACGAGGCGTTCGCGACCGAGTATTTCGGTCCGCTGCTGTCGGTGCATGTCTACCCCGACGATCAGTACGAACGAATTCTCGACGTCATCGATACCGGATCCCGCTACGCGTTGACCGGCGCGGTCATCGCCGACGACCGTGCTGCCGTGCTGACCGCACAGGATCGGCTGCGCTTCGCCGCGGGGAATTTCTACGTCAACGACAAGCCGACCGGCGCGGTGGTCGGGCGTCAGCCGTTCGGGGGTTCGCGCGGCTCGGGTACCAACGACAAGGCCGGATCGGTGCTGAACCTGCTGCGCTGGACATCGGCACGCACCCTCAAGGAAACATTCGTTCCGGCGACCGACCACAACTACCCGCACATGGGGTCCGACTGATGGCCGGGGTGTTCGCCAACACCCTTCGTCCGGCGATTCTGGCCGCAGGCCGGCGCCAGACGTTGCGCCGCGCTGCCGAACGGTTGCCGGTCACCCGTAGCGTGGTGCACCGGTTCGTGCCCGGTGAGACGATCGCCAGCGCGCTGGATAGTGTTGCTGCGCTGTGTGATTCGGGACGTTATGCCAGCATCGACTACCTCGGCGAAGATGTCACCGACGCCGATGACGCCGATGCCGCAGTGCAGATCTACCTGGACCTGATCGCCGAGTTGGGCCGCCGCAACGATCCCGCCGATGGCCGCGTCCGGCCATTGGAGGTGTCGGTCAAGCTGTCGGCGCTGGGACAGTCGCTCGAGCGCGACGGCGAGAAGATCGCGCGGGAGAACGCCTGGTCCATTTGCGCTGCGGCGCAGCGCGCCGGCGTGTGGGTGACGGTAGATGCCGAGAACCACACCGTGACAGATTCGACGCTGTCGATCGTCCGCGATTTGCGGGCGGATTTCCCGTGGCTGGGCACAGTTCTACAGGCCTATCTGCGACGCAGCCTGGGGGATTGCGAGGAATTCGCCGTCGCGGGGGCCCGGATACGGCTCTGCAAGGGCGCCTATGACGAACCCGCATCGGTGGCCTACCGGGACGACGCCGGGGTCACCGACTCCTATCTGCGGTGTCTTCGGGTCCTGATGGCCGGCCGCGGGTATCCGATGGTCGCCTCGCACGATCCCGTCGTCATCTCCGCGGTGCCCGAGATCGCCGCCCAATCAGGCCGTGGTGCTGGGGATTTCGAATACCAGATGCTGTACGGCATCCGCGACGGCGAGCAGCGACGGCTGGCCGCGGCCGGCAACCAGGTGCGGGTGTACGTGCCATTCGGCACCCAGTGGTACGGCTACTTCATGCGGCGGCTGGCCGAGCGACCGGCCAACCTGACGTTCTTTTTGCGGGCATTGGCGCAGCGCGGTCACTGAGTCGCCGTTGCAATCGTCGGTCAGAAATTGATGTAAATCGGACCGAGCGGGAAGGGAACGTAACGGTGTTAAAGATGCCCGGGAAGCCGTTCACAGGTACTGGTGATATGACCTCTGGTGCGTTGGCGCTGCCGGTGGTCGTGCACGTCGGCAGGCTGTCGCCGACCGGAACGCCGGGTGCCAGGTTTGACGGGCGTACATCGATTCCGGTGATTTGAGTGGAACCATCTCCGTGGCGATCTTCTTTGCTCAGCTCGGGGTGTTGAACAACCTCGACGCCGCCCTGACCCACTGATCAGCGTGACGGAGGGCCGCCACGGTTCACTTGGTGACCTAGCCGCCGCTCCAGACACCGGTAACCAATGCTGGGGTTCGTCCCCGGCTACCGGTGTCTGGCACGGTCCCCTCGCGCGAAATGTGCTTGCCTGCAACGGGTGTGGTGCGGGCCCGGCCGCAACGGCCCGGGAGGATAAGACAGCCGTCGTCCTCGTGGCAATCTCCGACCAAGCTGCGTAACTGTGCGCCCGCGCGTGACGCGCCCGCATAGCGAACGGGCCTCGGCGTGTCATGCCCGTTGATCGAAGCGTGGCCGTGAAGCGGCCATACCGCGCGACAAAGCCATGATCGATCGGTACAAACCAGCTAGACCCGAGACTCTGCGGCGTGGGTAAGCCGTTCCTCCAAGCTTTTTAGGACGCGCTGAGTTGTCTGCCGCTCGCGTTCACCAGCGCCACCAACGACGATCTCCTCGAGCTGGATCCATATCTGCTCAACCTGCGGGCGCAGCGCGCGACCCGCTGCGGTTGATTCGATGAGGTAAGCCCGCTTGTCGTCGGCGCAGGGCGAGCGCCGGACGAAACCGGCGTGCTCGAGGCGCTGGATAGTCCTGGTCATGGTGGCCGCGTCTGAGTCCATTAAGCGGATCAGGTCGGTCTGGCGCTGGGGACCCAGTTCCCACAGGTACATCATCACCATCTCCTGGCCAGGGTGCAGGCCGAGGCGACGTAGCAGATTGCCGGCCATCATCTTGTGAAGGCGCGCGATCCGGAAGATCGCATGACTGATCGGCCCACCAAGTGCGGCCGCCGGGATGGGAACACTCCCCAGTCCGCTGTGCCCCGGTGACGTGCTGTGCTTTGCCATTTGCCGTCTCACCCTCCATGATCCTGCCCGGTCAGCTTAACAACTATTAGAGACATATCAAAAAGTTTGGAATATCTGTATTGCAATATAACTGTTCGAACAGGTAATCTGATGAGAGGGAGGCAACCATGAGCGGTCGACCCGAGCCACTTGGTTTCACGGCGGACGTCGGCGCCCCCGTGGGAGAGCTTTCGCGCAAGCGGGCAGGAGGGCAGTGATGGATTTCGGAGCTTTACCGCCAGAGATCAACTCCGCGCGAATGTATGCAGGTCCAGGCGCAGGACCGATGCTGGGTGCCGCAGCGGCCTGGGACGGGTTGGCCGCCGAATTGCACTCCACCGCGGCGTCTTACGGGTCGGTGATCACAGGGCTAGCTGTCGGGTGGCAGGGTCCGTCGTCGGCGTCGATGGCGGCAGCGGTCGCACCGTATACGGCATGGATGAGCGCCACCGCCGCGCAGGCCGAGCAGACCGCCACCCAGGCCAGGGCGGCCGTCGCCGCCTATGAGACCGCGTTCGCGGCAACGGTGCCTCCACCGATTGTCGCGGCAAACCGTGCTCTGTTGGTGTCGCTGATCGCGACCAACTTCCTCGGGCAGAACACCCCCGCGATCGCGGCCACCGAGACGCACTACGCCGAGATGTGGGCCCAGGATGCCACGGCGATGTTCGGCTACGCCGGCTCGTCGGCGACCGCCTCCCAGGTGACGCCGTTCACCGAGCCGCCGCAGACCGCCAACCCGGCTGCTGCGGGTGGCCAGGCCGCCGCGGTCGCCCACGCCGTCGGCACGTCGGCCGGCACCGATACCCAATCGGTATTGACCCAACTGATGTCGGCGGTGCCGCAGTCGCTGCAAAGCCTGGCATCGCCCGCCGTATCAGCGGCGGCTGATCCGCCATCGCCGCTGTCGATACTTGGCAGTCTCACCGGGCCATTCTCGCCGGTCTCGCTGGCCAGCCTGGGCCTCGGCGGTTATCTGGATTCCGCGGAGCCATACGGCCTGGCCTCGGTCGGGAGCGCCGTCGCCGGCTTATCCCAGAAGGTGTCGGCATTGCCAGCGGCGGGCAGCGGGGGGTTGCTGGAGGGCGGGCTGGGTTCCGGGACGCGGGTGGTCGGCTCAACAGGCGGGGTCTCGGCGGATATCGGTCGCGCCAGCTTGGTCGGGCGCCTGTCGGTGCCGCAAAGTTGGGCCTCGGCCGCCCCGGCGATCAGGCCGGTCGCCGCGGTGCTGCCCGACTCCGGTCTGGGTGCCGCCCCGGTCATGGTCGCTGCGGATGACCAGGGCGGCTTGTTCAGCAATATGGCCCTGTCGAGTGTGGCTGGACGCGCCATGGCCGGCACCGGCGGCACCGCTGCCCGTTTCATCGGCGTGGGCGGCGGTGCGTACTCCGGTCAGGCCACCACCGCCACCATCATCGTGATCCCGGCAGACGAATGACCGCCGCACGGCACCTGTCTAGCCGCCTAACCACACCCGTGGAGACACGTCGACGATGATCCACTTCCAGTTCGGCGATACCGACGCGTACGGCTCCACCGTCCGGCCGCCGCCACCGCGTGGCAGGCAAAGTGCCGGGCGATTCTCCCCAACATGGTTGCTGCGAGCGGATTTTGGGCCGATTGCCGGTCGACAAAAGTTTGACACCCAGTTGCGCCGCGCGACCTCCGGGTGATCCACGAAGACTCAAACAGACAAGACAAAGGAGGACACATGTCTTTCGTAACTACACAACCCGCACTGCTGACTGAGGCCGCCGGCAATCTGACGGGTATCGGCTCAGCGATGAATACGGAGAACTCGGCCGCAGCGGCTCGAACGACGGCGGTGGTTCCCGCTGCGGCCGATGAGGTTTCGGCGCTGAGCGCGGCGCAGTTTGCCGTACACGCCCAGATGTATCAGGCGATCAGCGCACAGGCCGCCGCGATTCACGAAATGTTTGTCAACACGCTGCTCACCAGCGCCGGGTCCTACGCCGCCACCGAGGCCGCCAACGCGGTCGCGGCGACCTAGGGGCGTTGGCGATGGACTTCGCGGTGCTACCGCCGGAGATCAACTCCGGTCACATGTATGCCGGTCCGGGCTCGGGGTCGATGGTGGCGGCCGCGGCGGCCTGGGACGGGCTAGCCGCCCAATTGCACTCCACCGCGGCGTCCTACTCTTCGGTGATTTCGGGATTGACGGCGGGGTGGCAGGGCGCGTCGTCGGCGGCGATGGCGGCCGCGGCCGCACCCTATGCGGCGTGGATCAGTGGCACCGCCGCGGCCGCCGAACAGGCCGCTGCGCAAGCCAGGGCGGCGGCGAGCGCCTACCAGACCGCGTTTGCCGCGACGGTACCCCCGCCGGTGATTGCCGCCAACCGCAGCCAGCTGGCGGCGCTCATGGCGACCAACCTGTTCGGCCAAAACACCCCGGCGATCGCGGCCACCGAGGCGCAGTACGCCGACATGTGGGCCCAAGACGCCGCCGCAATGTACGGCTACGCCGGCTCCGCGGCGCTCGCCACCCAGTTGACACCGTTCACCGAGCCGCCGCAGACCACCAACACGGCGGGGGCGGCCGGCCAGGCCGCTGCGATCGCCCACGCCGTTGGCACATCGGCCGGCACCAACGCCCAATCGGCATTGACACAACTGATCTCGGCAGTGCCTCAGATTCTGCAAAGCGTCGCCAACCCGCCGTCATCGATTACGACGA
The DNA here is from genome assembly GCA_035693385.1 of Mycobacterium sp. Classification (GTDB taxonomy): domain Bacteria; phylum Actinomycetota; class Actinomycetes; order Mycobacteriales; family Mycobacteriaceae; genus Mycobacterium. The sequence goes on along the minus strand of DASSGQ010000372.1, from coordinate 1,952 downwards.
TCGCCGGCGCTGCCGAGTCTATCGGCGGACTTATAACTGGTCCCGCGCAAGGTGCCCCGGTAGTCACCGTCACCTCTGCCTTGGGCGCTTATTCCAGCTATTTGGGAGGCATATTGGACGCAGCGGGTCCAGCTGGAGCATCGAGTCCGGGGTTGGGAGCTTTGGCGGCGGGGCTGGAATCAGGAATGCCCGCGCCGGGCTCGGCAAGCTTCGGTGCGGCCGGCTCCGCAACCTCGGCGGGCATGGGCAGCGCGGGCGCGGTGGGGGCGCTGTCGGTGCCGCCGAGCTGGGCGGCGGCCACCACGATGGTCAGACTGGCCGCCACCGTGTTACACGGAACCAGTGCGGCTGCGGCTCCGGCGGTCACCGTAGAGAGCGCAGGGTCCGCGTCTGGTCAGCTGGCCCTGGCGAGTGTGGCCGGTGCCGCCTTAGGCGCCAGCGTTCCTCGTGCCATCAGCCCGACAGCAATCCGAGGCGGCCGACCCACCTCGGACAAGGACAGCCAGACGCCGGACAAACTCAAACGTGTCCTCGCCGAACTGTCGCAGAAACCGGAATCGGTGCAGCACTGGCACACCGACAAGGCTCACCTGGAAAGTCTGCTGGACCAGCTGTCGAAGAAGCCGGGCATCCACGCGGTGCATTTGTCGGCCGGCGACAAGCCCCGCGCCACACCGCCCAAGGCACAGTGGGGATAACCGCAATCGGATCAATGTCCCACATTCTGTGTCATCCGCAGCGTGTTGGGTTTTTGGCGCGTATCTCGCGGTCAGTGTCGACGCTGCTGACTGTTCGCATGAGAGACTCGCACAGCGTCTAGGCCATTGTGCTGCGATTAGGCTCTACCCCTAGGAAAACTGCCACGCCGCCCAAAGTCTGCTCGAGCGTTCGCCACCGCACGAACTGCCCGGCCAGGGCCGACCGGTTGATGTTGCCGAGACCGTTTGGTCCCAACAGCGCAGTTGAAGCCTAACCGCGCCTCGGCCGCGCGCGATCGCCGGCGAACCCGCGTATCACGCGTGCGCGCACGAATTCGGCTGCCACTTGGGGGTTGTCTATGTTCAGCGTCGACAAGGGTGCGCTGAACAGCGAGAACATATGCGCGCAAACTATTCACCGGCAGGCCGCACGTTTTAAGCCGCTGATGCACACTAGTAGCCTCGGTAGCCGAAAGGAGCTGACATGCCCAGCTCGCATTGGCACAAGCTGTACACGGCCGATATCAACGCGTCGCCTGCGGTGCTGTTCGGGCTTGTGGCCGACATGCCCAACTACGGTCGCTGGTTGCCGGGCTCGGCGTCGTACGGCAGCACCACCGACGTCGAGCCGTATCCGGTGCGGCTGGGCAGCCGCTATCGCGACGGCAAACCCGGCGAACCCGGCAAAGACTGGCGGGGCGAAGTCATCGGATTTCAACCACCAGGATCGATTGACTTCCAGCACACGATCTATGTGCGGCAATTGCGGGCAATCATTGACACCCACATCCACTATTCGTTCGAACCCGCGGGTGGCGCGACCCGGGTAAGGCGCTGGCTGCTGCTGGCCATCGACATGCCGCTTCTACTTCGTCCCCTCCGCCGGCCGATCATCAGCGCGTTCGACAAAGAGAACCTGCGGACCATTGCCGCGCTCGCCAAGTATGCCGAGGCGCATCGAGACGAATGGCCGGGCGACTGACCGAACGCAAGGTCGCCGGGGCTCCGGGGCCCCCCGGGGCTCCGCCGGAGTTAAGCCGCCGGCAGCCAACGTCGGTCGAGACCTACGTCCGCCTCGGCCGTGGACGATCGCCGGCAAAACCGCGCACCAGATGCGCGCGCACGAACTCGGCAGCCACTTCCGGATCGTCCATGTCCCGAATCGGCGACGGCGTGCTGAACAGCGAGAACAGTATGCGCGCGAACCATTCACCGGCGGCTTTCACATCCAGGTCCTTGCGAACTTCGCCGGTG
>DASSGQ010000371.1:0-2309 GCA_035693385.1 Mycobacterium sp. | reverse complement strand
GACCAGGGTGGCGGCCGTGCCCGCCCGCACCCCCACGACCCGCCGGTCCCGGCCCACCACCGGCGGCCACCGGCCGGCGCCAGCTCGGCGCACCTTCTCGTCGGGTCAGCGCGCGCTGCTGTGGGCCGCGGGCGTGCTTGGAGCACTGGCGATCATCATCGCGGTGCTCATCGTCATCAATTCCCGCACAGAAAACGAACAGCAGACACCGCCCCCGACGGTCACCGACACGGGGACCCCACCCGCGACCGCGCCGCCACCGCCCAGCAAGACGCCTTCCGGCGCCGGACCGGGTCTGCGGCTCAATTGGACGGATCGTGCGAGCATAGGTAATTCTGGATTCCACAGCAGGCCGCGGCTATCCAGCCCGGTCAACGATGCAGGCCACAGCGGCCTGAGGAGGAGCCGGGCAATGGGATCCAGCCCGGCCGACGCAGGCCGAAGCACCCAGGGGTGGGGGCACGGCAAGCGCGGGGCGGAGCGCCGGATCACCGGATCGAGCTGGATTGTGTCACCGGCGCTCAGCCCATCGCCGCCCCAACACGAGACACCGCAATGACCACCCCGCAGCACCTGTCCGATCGCTATGAACTGGGCGACATCCTCGGCTTCGGGGGAATGTCCGAGGTTCACCTGGCCCGAGACGTTCGTTTACACCGGGACGTCGCCGTCAAGGTGCTGCGCGCTGACCTGGCCCGCGACCCCAGCTTCTACCTGCGCTTCCGCCGTGAAGCGCAGAACGCCGCGGCGCTGAACCACCCGTCCATCGTCGCGGTGTACGACACCGGCGAGGCGGACACGCCCACCGGCCCGCTGCCCTACATCGTGATGGAGTACGTCGACGGCGTCACCTTGCGCGACATCGTGCACAACGATGGCCCGCTCCCGGCCCGGCGGGCCATCGAGATCATCGCCGACGCCTGCCAGGCGCTGAACTTCAGCCACCAGAACGGCATCATCCACCGCGACGTCAAGCCGGCGAACATCATGATCAGCACCACCAACGCGGTGAAGGTGATGGACTTCGGCATTGCGCGGGCGATTGCCGACAGCGGCAACAGCGTCACCCAGACCGCGGCCGTGATCGGGACCGCGCAGTATCTATCGCCCGAACAAGCCCGCGGCGAACCGGTCGACGCCCGCTCCGACGTCTACTCGCTCGGCTGCGTCCTTTACGAAATCCTCACCGGTGAACCGCCTTTCACCGGTGATTCGCCCGTCGCGGTCGCCTACCAGCACGTCCGCGAAGACCCGGTTCCACCGTCGAAACGGCATGAGGGCATCTCGCCCGACCTTGACGCCGTCGTCCTCAAGGCGCTGGCCAAGAATCCGGAAAACCGCTACCAAACCGCGGCGGAAATGCGGGCCGACCTGGTCCGGGTGCACAACGGTGAGCCACCAGAGGCGCCGAAGGTGTTCACCGACGCCGAGCGGAGCTCGCTGCTGTCCTCGGCGTCAGGCGGCCACGGAGGTCCGCGCACCGATCCGCTGCCTCGCCAGCGTTTCGACGACACCGACCGTGATCGGACCGGCGGTTCGATCGGTCGTTGGGTTGTCGCGGTCGCGGTGCTGGCGGTGTTGACGATTGTCGTCGTCATCGCCTTCAACACGTTCGGTGGCACCACCCGCGACGTCCAGGTTCCCGACATGCGGGGCGAAGTGTCCGCCGACGCGATCGCCGCATTGCAGAACCGGGGCTTCAAGACGCGCACCCTGCAGAAGCCTGACTCGACGGTACCGCCCGATCACGTCATCAACACCGACCCCGGCGCCAATGCTTCGGTCAGCGCCGGCGACGAGATCACCATCAACGTCTCCACCGGACCCGAGCAGCGCGAGGTGCCGGACGTCTCGTCGTTGACCTACGCCGACGCGGTCACCAAGCTCAAATCCGCGGGATTCAGCAAGTTCAAGCAGGCGAACTCGCCGTCAACCCCGGAACTGTCGGGCAAGGTCATCGGGACCAACCCGCCGGCCAACCAGACGTCGGCGATCACCAACGTGGTCACCATCGTCGTTGGCTCGGGGCCCGAGACCAAGCTGGTTCCCGACGTCGCCGGCCAGAATGTGGACCTCGCGCAAAAGAACCTGACCGTCTACGGCTTCAGCAAGTTCAGCCAGGCGCAGGTGGACAGCCCCCGGCCGGTCGGCGAGGTGATCGGGACGAATCCGCCCAAGGGCCAGACGGTACCGGTGGACTCGGTTATCGAGCTGCAGGTGTCCAAAGGCAATCAGTTCCTGATGCCCGACCTGACCGGCATGTTCTGGACCGACGCCGAACCGCGGTTACGCGCGCTGGGCTGGACAGG
>DASSGQ010000370.1:0-10454 GCA_035693385.1 Mycobacterium sp. | reverse complement strand
CGCTCGGGTCCGGTGAGTTGGCGGACGTCGCGATTGATCTGGGCCGCAACGGCTTCGACCTGCCGACGGCCGACGCCGTTGAGCGGCTCGTCGCCGGGAAACCGTCCGGCCGCCATGGCATCGGTCATCGCGTGCGACACCAACGTCAGCCGGACAACCTCGGTCACGCGGCGATGCTCGGTGCCCGTCCGCTCGCGGCCCGCTCACCCAGCACCCGACCGGCAAGTGTGGCAAACACCAGGCCGATCGTCGTCCAGAGCACCAGCTGGGTGCCCAGTGACAGCAGCCTGAATTCATAGAGGACGTCGGCGGGGAAGCCGGGATAGATGATCGCCCCCGACGCGTCGCGCAGTGGTTGGGGCGTCTCGTCCACCGTCGGCAACAGCACCATCACTACCGCGACCGCCACCACATACGACGCCGATGCGAGCAGTCGACCGTCCCACGCACCGAATCGGGCGGCCAGCCGCCGGGCCAGCCACACCGCGGCGATCGCCAGCACCACCGACGCCAGCACCATCACCAGATACCAGCCGGTGCGGGCCCGGATCGTGTCCGGCTGACCCACCGCGGGCGGGTTCGGCGGATACTTCACAAACGGCACCAGGTACACCGCGACGAATGCGCCCGCCGCGAGCAGCAGCGAAAGTACGCGTGGTTCAAGGCTTCTCACACGCGAATAGACGACGCAGAACAGCACCGCGAAGAGCGCGCCCATCGCGACACCGAAAATCAACACACCGAAACCCAGCCCGACGTTGGATTGCACGCCGCGGCTGAACAAATCCACGCCGTGCTCGTGCACACCGTGCGCATTCTCGGCATCGGTTCTACCGTCCTCGAAAGCGACGGCGCGGCCGATGACGGGCTCGGCGCACAGGCGCGCGAACAGGAACGCCAGCAACGCGCCGGCGAAGCCCGCCAGGAGACCGCGTGCGATCAGACGCTTCTCCACGTAGCCCGGTCTTCCCCGGTTTTAATGGCAGGGGAAGCCGAGTAGATGGCGCGCGTCGTGCACGAACTCGTGCACATGCATGTCACTACCGAACAGTGACACCGCGCCCTGATCGACGCCGACGAAGTAGATCGCCAACAGCGCCAGAAACGCGGTCGCCGTCAACCAGAGCGTCGCACTTGTTGCCGATAGATCGACCGACCGGACACGGGCGCCGGTCGCCTGAGGATTGGACACATCGGCTCCTTCTGGGAATATCGCGTCCCACCTGGGGATGGCTGGCCAACGAGCTTCGGGTCTGACTTTGGACAGTGGCGCGACCGTTCTGGACTTTCACCAGATTCCGATGCTCGTTAGGACAGAAGTCAGTGTAAACCGCGGGTCAATGTTGTGGAGCCGGACCGCCGTAGCCGAGCTGGTTCGCGGTGTACCTGGCGGCATCGGTGACCGGGACCGCCTGCACCGCCGTGCCGTAAGCGCATATCTCGGTCCACACGTCGCCGATTTCGGTCGTGTCGAACCGCATTGCGACGATCGCGTTCCCGCCGCGGTTGCGCGCCTCGGCGATCAGCCGCCCCATCGCTTCGTTGCGGCTCTCGGCCAGATTCTTCGTCATTCCGGCGAGCTCACCGCCGAACATGGACTTCAGCCCCGCACCGAATTGTGCGAACGCATTTCGGGAGCGAACGGTCAGCCCGAACACCTCGCCACACACGCGCTGGATCTCCCAGCCCGGAAGGTCGTTGGTGGTGACGATCAGCACAGGCAGACCCTTCTCTTGGAGCGCAGCAAAAACGGGCGGTAGTCCCGTCAGAGACTAACCGCCCGTTTTGGCAAACCGCTACTACTGTGCGCTGGGCCCCGGACCGCCCGCGGTGTGGGCTCCGGCCTTGGCGAGGTCCGGCTCGGTCGGCGGCTTGCGGGTGCCGGTGAACGTGAACACCACGTCCTCGCCGGCGCCCTCGCCATCCCAGTTGTCCACGTCGACCGTGACGACCTGTCCCGGCCCGACCTCCTCGAACAGGATCTTCTCCGAGAGCTGGTCCTCAATCTCGCGCTGGATGGTGCGCCGCAGCGGACGCGCACCCAGCACCGGGTCGAAGCCGCGTTTGGCCAGCAACGACTTGGCTTTGTCGGTCAGCACCAGCTCCATGTCCTTGCTCTTGAGCTGGCCGGCGACCCGGCCGATCATCAGGTCGACCATCCGGATGATCTCGTCCCGAGTCAGCTGGTGGAAGACGATGACTTCGTCGATGCGGTTGAGGAACTCCGGCCGGAAGTGCTTCTTGAGCTCGTCGTTGACCTTCTGCTTCATCCGCTCGTAGTTGTTGTCACCGCCGCCCTGGGTGAACCCGAGGCCGACCGGCTTGGAGATGTCGGACGTGCCGAGGTTGGAGGTGAAGATCAGCACGGTGTTCTTGAAGTCCACCGTGCGGCCCTGGCCGTCGGTGAGCCGGCCATCCTCGAGGACCTGCAACAGACTGTTGTAGATCTCCTGATGCGCCTTCTCGATCTCGTCGAACAGCACCACCGAGAACGGCTTGCGCCGTACCTTCTCGGTGAGCTGGCCGCCCTCCTCGTAGCCGACGTATCCCGGCGGGGCACCGAACAGCCGCGACGCGGTGAACCGGTCGTGGAACTCGCCCATGTCGATCTGGATGAGCGCGTCGTCGTCGCCGAACAAGAAGTTGGCCAACGCCTTGGACAGCTCGGTCTTACCGACACCGGACGGGCCGGCGAAGATGAACGACCCCGATGGGCGCTTGGGGTCTTTCAACCCGGCGCGGGTGCGGCGGATGGCCTTAGAGACAGCCCGCACGGCATCCTCTTGCCCGATGATCCGCTTGTGCAACTCGTCTTCCATGCGCAGCAGGCGTGTCGTTTCGGCCTCGGTGAGCTTGAATACCGGGATACCGGTCCAGTTGCCCAGCACCTCGGCGATCTGCTCGTCGTCCACCTCGGCGACCACGTCGAGATCGCCAGAACGCCACTGCTTTTCGCGTTCAGCCCGTTGGCCCACCAGCTGCTTCTCACGATCGCGGAGGCTGGCCGCCTTCTCGAAGTCCTGGGCGTCGATCGCCGATTCCTTCTCGCGGCGCGCCTCGGCGATCTTCTCGTCGAAATCACGCAGGTCTGGCGGCGCGGTCATCCGGCGGATCCTCATCCGGGCGCCCGCCTCGTCGATCAGGTCGATCGCCTTGTCGGGCAGGAACCGGTCGTTGATGTAGCGGTCGGCCAGGGTGGCCGCGGCAGCAATCGCGCCATCGGTGATCGACACCCGGTGGTGGGCCTCGTAGCGGTCGCGTAGACCTTTGAGGATCGCGATGGTGTGCTCCACCGTCGGCTCCCCCACCTGCACCGGCTGGAAGCGGCGCTCCAGAGCGGCGTCCTTCTCGATGTACTTGCGGTACTCGTCGAGCGTGGTGGCGCCGATCGTCTGCAGCTCACCGCGGGCCAGCTTCGGCTTCAGGATCGACGCGGCGTCGATCGCGCCCTCGGCGGCACCGGCACCGACCAGCGTGTGCAGCTCGTCGATGAACAGGATGATGTCGCCGCGGGTGTTGATCTCCTTGAGCACCTTCTTGAGGCGTTCCTCGAAGTCACCGCGGTAACGGCTGCCCGCCACCAGCGATCCCAAGTCGAGGGTGTAGAGCTGCTTGTCCTTCAGCGTCTCGGGGACCTGGCCGTGCACGATGGCCTGCGCCAGGCCCTCGACGACGGCGGTCTTGCCGACGCCGGGCTCGCCGATCAGCACCGGGTTGTTCTTGGTGCGCCGGCTCAACACCTGCATCACCCGCTCGATTTCCTTCTCGCGGCCGATAACCGGGTCGAGCTTGCCTTCCATCGCGGCGGCCGTCAGGTTGCGCCCGAACTGGTCGAGAACCAGTGAAGTCGACGGGCTCCCCGATTCTCCGCCACGGCCGCCGGTCCCGGCCTCAGCGGCCTCCTTGCCCTGGTAGCCGCTCAGCAGCTGAATGACCTGCTGGCGCACCCGGGTCAGCTCGGCCCCCAGCTTGACCAGCACCTGCGCGGCCACGCCCTCACCCTCGCGGATCAGGCCCAGCAGGATGTGCTCGGTGCCGATGTAGTTGTGGCCCAGCTGCAGCGCCTCGCGCAGGCTCAGCTCGAGAACCTTCTTGGCGCGCGGGGTGAACGGGATATGCCCCGACGGGGCCTGCTGCCCCTGGCCGATGATCTCCTCGACCTGGCTCCGGACGCCCTCCAGCGAGATGCCCAGCGACTCCAGAGACTTGGCGGCTACGCCTTCGCCCTCGTGGATCAGGCCCAACAAGATGTGCTCGGTGCCGATGTAGTTGTGGTTGAGCATCCTGGCCTCTTCTTGCGCCAGGACGACGACCCTGCGGGCACGGTCGGTAAATCTTTCGAACATCGGTGGTTACCTGCTCTCCCTCACCATCGGTACCTGGTCGGCCTCGGGTCGGCTCCTGCATACCTGCCATCCACTGTAATGGTCGGCCTGCCAGGGTTCCTAACCTTGCGGTGCCCAGTGCTTCCAGCCCGCATCCCCAAGTTGCGACTACAGGCGCAATACATAAACGAGGAAAAACACCAAACCGTTTCCCGCGTTGACCTTCAATCATTTCGCCGCGAGCGAAATGACAAACAACCGGCGCCCAGACCCTGGGGCCCGGGCGCCGGTAAGCGTTTTGTTAGGTCGCCGCGTGGAATGCGTCGATCACGTCGGCCGGGATGCGGCCCCGCGTCGACACGTTGTGCCCATTTCGACGAGCCCATTCCCGGATCGCGGCGCTCTGCTCACGGTCGATCGCACCACGTCCGCGTCCCGAACCGGAACGACCGCGCCGGCGACCGCCCACCCGACGGCTGGCCGCCACCCATTGCTTCAGATCTCCCCGGAGTTTCGCGGCATTCTTAGACGAAAGATCAATCTCATAGGTCACCCCGTCAAGCCCAAATTCGACCGTTTCGTCGGCTGCGCCCGCACCGTCGAAATCATCGACCAAGGTGACGGTCACTTTTTTCGCCATTTGCTTACCCTCGCGTTTCGTCCTGAGCAGTTGCTTGGAGCAGATTGGATTGTTCCCCCGGTCACCAATCTGCCATAAGAGGGCAGCATACTCAATCTGAGCGCAAGACGTACAGTTGAACTCAACTGGAGTGCGGTCGAACAATCGGGAACAAAACTGTCTCCCTAATTGACAGCCCGGTCAAAGACATCAACAACCGATCGATACCCATTCCGGTTCCGGTGCAGGGTGGCATCGCATACTCGAGAGCCGTCAGAAAGTCTTCGTCAAGCACCATAGCCTCTTCGTCGCCCGCGGCCGCGAGTCGGGCTTGCTCAGCGAATCTTTCGCGCTGCACGATCGGATCGTTTAATTCGGAGTACCCGGTGGCCAGCTCGACGCCACGAAGGTAGAGGTCCCACTTCTCGGTAACGCCCGGGATGCTGCGGTGTGCGCGCGTCAAAGGTGTTGTGCCGACTGGAAAATCCTTGACGAAGGTGGGCGCCGACAGGGTGTTGCCCACGGTGTGTTCCCACAGTTCCTCGACGAGTTTGCCGTGCACGTAGTCGCGGTTGCCGGTAATCTGCGGGCCGATCTCCAATCCCAATCTCTGCGCGACAGCACACAGGTGATCGACCGTAGTGCCGGGTGTGATCTCCTCGCCGAGCGCCGCCGACAGCGACGGATACATTTGTATGGAAGCCCATTCTCCGTCTATGTCGTACACGCTGCCGTCGGGCAACGGCAGTTGTCTGGTACCGATCACCTCGTCGGCTAGCTCTTGAATAAGCTGGCGCGTGACGATGGCCGAATCATCATAGGTTCCGTAGGTCTGGTAGGTCTCCAGCATGGAGAATTCCGGAGAATGAGTCGAATCGGCTCCTTCGTTTCGGAACACGCGATTTAGTTCGAAGACCTTGTCGAATCCACCGACGACGCAGCGCTTCAGGAACAGTTCCGGCGCGATCCGCAGGTAGAGATCGATGTCCAGCGCATTGGAATGTGTGGTGAACGGCCGGGCCGCGGCACCACCGGCCAGCGTCTGCAACATAGGGGTTTCGACTTCGAGAAAACCGCGGCGTTCCAGCGAGTTGCGTATCGCGCGGATAACGCCGATTCTCTGCCGGGCCACCGCGCGCGCCTGCGGACGCACGATCAGGTCGACATAGCGCTGCCGCACCCGCAACTCTTCGCTCATCTCCTTGTGCGCGACGGGCAGCGGCCGCAACGACTTCGACGCCATCTGCCAGGAGTCGGCCAGGACCGACAACTCGCCGCGTCGCGAGCTGATCACGTTGCCGTGCACGTAGACGATGTCGCCGAGATCGACGTCGGCCTTCCATGCGTCCAGCGCTTCTCGACCGACCTTGTCGAGGCTGATCATCACCTGCAGGCTGGTGCCGTCGCCGTCCTGGAGTGTCGCAAAGCACAATTTTCCGGAGTTGCGTGCGAAGACCACCCGGCCCGCGACGCCGACGACGTCGTCGGTCTCGCAGTCGATCGGCAGATCGGGGTGGGCGGCGCGCACCTCGGCCAGGGTGTGGGTGCGCACGACGGCAACCGGATAGGGGTCACGCCCCTCCGCCAACAGGCGCGCCCGCTTGTCCCGGCGGATCCGGAACTGCTCTGGAACGTCTGCTCCCGTGTCTGAGGCGGCACTCACGACGTGCCAGCTTAAAGGACGGACTCGAGTCTGCGCTGAGGGCGTCGAGCCTGCGCTGGGCGCGCGAATCCGCGCTCGAGGGGGTTCCTGTACGCAGAATCGACTCGGTGGTGCGGCCCCGTCAGCGTGCCGTCTTCAGCCGGCCACGCTGGGTGTCCAGGTTGCGTTCGAAGACCAGCTGCAGGCCATGCAGCGTCAGATGCTGGTCGTAGTGGTTGACGGTGTGCAGCTCGGGCAGCAGCAGGGGGGCGGTATGGCCGGTGGCCACGGTCGCGACCTGATCGCCCAGGTCGGCGGAGAAGCCGTCGACGTCTTCGCGGATGCGCGTGACCAATCCGTCGACCAGCCCGGCGAAGCCGAACACCGCACCGGCCTGCATGCATTCGACGGTGTTCTTGCCGACCACCGAACGGGGACGCACCATTTCGACGCGACGCAACGCCGCGGATCGGGCCGCGGCGGCATCCGACGAGACCTGCACGCCGGGGGCGATGGCGCCGCCCAGGAACTCGCCCTTGGCCGACACCACGTCCACGCAGATCGAGGATCCGAAATCGACGACGATGGCCGCCTTACCGAACTTGTGAAACGCCGCCAGGCAGTTGACGATCCGGTCGGCACCCACTTCCTTGGGATTGTCGACCAGCAGCGGGATTCCGGTGCGCACCCCCGGCTCGATCAGCACGTGCGGTACCGACGGCCAGTACTGATCCAGCATGATCCGCACCTCGTGCAGCACCGACGGCACCGTCGAGAGCGCGGCCGCGCCCGTGAGGCGCTCGGAGTCGTCGCCGATCAGGCCGTCGATGGTCAGCGCCAGTTCGTCGGCGGTGGCCTCGGATTCGGTACGAATCCGCCATTGCTGCACGACTTTCGCGTGCTCCTTGGAGCCCGACAGCAGTCCGACGACGGTGTGCGTGTTCCGGACGTCGATGGCCAGCAGCACCGCTACCGCGCACCGATCCGGGGGTCTAACAGCTCGGCTGTCCCCGGAATCTCCAAATCCGGCACGAAAGCCGGATCGTGTCCCAGGTCGATCTGCTTGTTGGCGGCGTCGACGAAAAGGATCCGCGGCTCGTAGGCGCGCGCCTCCGCGTCTTCCATCGTCCCGTACGCCAGCAAGATCACCAGATCCCCGGGGTGAACCAGATGCGCTGCGGCACCGTTGATTCCGATCACCCCGGTCCCGCGCTCGCCGGTGATCGCATAGGTGACGAGTCGGGCACCGTTGTCGATGTCGACGATGGTCACCTGTTCGCCCTCCAGCAGGTCGGCGGCGTCCATCAGGTCGGCGTCGATGGTCACCGAGCCGACGTAGTGCAGGTCAGCCTGCGTGACGGTGGCGCGGTGGATCTTCGACTTGAGCATGGTCCGTAACATCAATTCCTCCAACGTGATTCAACGGTGTCCCGATATCCGTCCGGCCCTACCGGTGCCGGCGCAGTTTTGTCTGCTCCGATGTGAATGGCGATGTTGTCCAGCAGTCGGGTAGTGCCCAGCCGGGCGGCAACCAGCAGCCGGCCGGGTGCGTCGCTGCGTACCGGGCCCAGATCCGCATCGCGCAGCTCCAGGTAGTCGACACTGATCGCGGGAACGGCGTCCAGCACCGCGCGGGCGGCGTTCAGCGCCGCCGCCGCGCCGCCCGGCGCCGCATGCGCCGCCGCCGTCAGAGCCGCCGAAAGCGCCCCGGCCAAGTCGCGCTGCACCGGGTCGAGAAAGCGGTTGCGCGAAGACATCGCCAGCCCGTCGACTTCGCGCACCGTCGGGACGCCGACCACGGCGACGTCGATGTTCAAGTCGGCGACCATCTGGCGTACCAGGACCAGCTGCTGGTAGTCCTTCTCACCGAAGAACACCCGGTCGGGACACACGATCTGCAACAGCTTGCACACCACCGTCAGCACGCCGGTGAAATGGCTCGGCCGGGGGCCACCCTCGAGTTCGGCGGCCAGCGGGCCGGCATGCACGGTGGTGCGCAGACCGTTCGGATACATGGCCGCGGCGGTGGGCGCGAACACGATCTCGACGTCTTCGGCGCGCAGCAGCGCCAAATCGTCGTCGAGAACCCGGGGATAGGCGTCGAGGTCTTCGCCGGCGCCGAATTGCAGCGGGTTGACGAAGATCGAGACCACGACCACCGACCCCGGGACCCGCTTGGCCGCCCGCACCAGGGCTATGTGTCCGTGATGCAGCGCGCCCATGGTGGGCACCAACATCACCCGGCGGCCGGTGTGGCGCAGGGCACGGCTGACGTCGGTGACATCGCGCGGCGTCGAGTAGACGTTGAGTTGGCCCGGCTTGAAGGCGGGCGGCTTAGCTGGTTTCAAGGCGCCAGAACCTCGACGACGTCGTCGGGGGCGTGCGCGCGCTGGGCGGTCCGCAGGGCGTTCACCCGGTAGGCCTGCGCCAGTTCCGGCCCGACGTCAGCCAGCGCGGCCAAATGCTCGGCGACCGCCACCGCGTCACCGCGGGCGACCGGCCCGGTCAGCGCCGCCTGACCGCGCTGCAGCGTGTTCTCCAGCGCCGCCCGGGCCAACGGCCCGACGATGCGTTCGGCAAGGCCACCCGGCTGTTCGTCCACAGCTTGTTGCCCGAGCAGTTCGCTGCCGCGCAGTGCTGCCCGCAACGCCTCCAGCGCGTCGGCCAGGACCGTCACGACGTGATTGCCCGCGTGCGCCAACGCGGCGTGGTAGAGAACGCGGGCGTCCTCGCGGACGCAGAACGGCTCCCCGCCCATCTCGAGGACCAGCGACTGCCCGATCGCGTACCCGACCTCATCGGCCGCGGTGATCCCGAAGCAGGTGTCGGGCAGCCGGCTGATGTCCTCGTCGGAGCCGGTGAACGTCATCGCCGGATGAATGGCCAGCGGTACGCAGCGTGGCGCCAGCGGTGCGAGGATGTCGACCCCGTTGGCGCCGGACGTGTGCACCACGATCGTGCCGGGTCGCACCGTCGAGGTCGCGGCCAGCCCGGACACCAGGCCGCCCAGTTCGCTGTCGGGAACCGCCAGCAGCAGCAATTCGGCGTTGGCGGCCACATCCGGTGGTGAGAGCACCGGGGTATCGGGCAGCCGGCGCTGCGCCCGCTGCCGCGACGCATGGGAGACGGCACTACAAGCCACCACGACGTGGTCGGCGCGTTCCAGCGCGACACCCAGCGCGGAACCTACCCGGCCGGCCGAGATGATCCCCACCTTGAGCCTGGCCGGGCGCAAACCGTCGAACTGCACCATCGCAGACGACCTCACCTGTGTCTTTCGTTCGTTCCAGTCCCGTGCTGCGGGTACCGGACGGTCACTAAGACTGTAGTCGATTCGTCAGGCGGCACCAATGCGACCGGGCTGCCGATTCACCCGTCGCGGCGACGACGCCGGCCGCCTCCAGACGGCTCGACGTGCAGCCGCGCGAAGAGATCGGCAACCGACTGACCACCGGTTGGCGGGCCGTCCTCGGAGCTGTCCGACTCGTCTGAAGGGTCGGCGCCGCCGTGCCGGGGCACGGGCTCCGCGGCCGGCGGCGAGGCCATTTGCGGTGGCGGCGGCGGCGCGGCCGGCGCATTCGCGGGAAGGGGCGGCGGCGCGGCAGCCGGCGCACTCACGGGCGCAGGCGGCGGGGACTCGCTCATGGCCGCGAAGTTGCGCACGCCGTAGTCCCGGTACTCCGCCGAATGCCGCGACCGCGCCCGGCGACCGGACTCGGCGGGTGGCTGCGAGGCCCCGGCTTCGACGGGCGCGCCGTCGAGCAATTCCTCGGGGCCGGAATGCCGGGACCGGCGGCGCCGGCCCGACCGTTCGCCGGCCGGTGGACTGGACGGCTCGACACTGGCCCAGTGGCTGCCCGGCGTTCCC
>DASSGQ010000369.1:0-3654 GCA_035693385.1 Mycobacterium sp. | reverse complement strand
ACACCACGTTGTTGTCGTCGTCGTCGATCGTCAGCCAGCCAACCGCGACGCCGTCGCGCGTGAGTTCGTCTCGCCACTGGACCGCCAGTGTGCTCTTGCCGAAGCCCGAAGGGGCGTGGATGAGGACGAACCGTCGCCGATCGCCCGCCCGCAACACCTCGATCAGCCGCTCGCGCGCAACCAGCGATCGGGTCGCCACCGGCGGCCGGTATTTCGTCGCCGGAGTCGGGGGCGTCAGCGTGGCCTTCATCGTGGTGGGGGTATCCCGCCGTGCCTGTGACGCGGTCACCGGAGACGTCCGGCGCTCCACCCCCAATTCGACGGGATGGGCCATCTCGTCGACGGCCACACCGCCCGTGCGCTGAACCTCGCGCAGCTCCTCGCCGAACGCCGCTGCGCTCGCCGGACGCGCCCCGGGTTCGCGCTCCATGCCCCGCTCGATGACCGCCGCCACCTCCGGCGGGAAACCACTCTCCCGCAGATCCGGAATCGGTTGCGACGTGATGCGAATAAACTGAGCGATCACCTTCTCGCCGGTGCGACGCTCGAACGCGGCGTGGCCGGTCAGTGCGCAAAACAGCGTCGCGCCAAGCGAATACACGTCCGATGCGGGTGTGGGCGTCTTGCCCTCGAGCACTTCGGGTGCGGTAAACGCCGGCGAACCGGTGATCACACCGGTCGCCGTCTCGAAGCCGCCGGCCATCCTGGCGATGCCGAAGTCGGTCAGCTCCGGTTCGCCGTACTCGCTCAGCATGATGTTGCCCGGCTTGACGTCGCGATGCAGGATGCCCGCCAGATGGGCGGCTTCGAGCGCTCCCGCCAGCTTGACGCCGATGCGCAGCGTCTCACGCCAATCCAGCGGCCCGTGCCGACGGATCAGCGCCTCCAGTGAATTCTTTGCGTGGAAGGGCATCACGATGAACGGCCGACCAGAGGTGGTGGTGCCGACCTGCAATATCGTCACGATGTTGGGGTGGCCGGACAACCGACCCATCGCGTGCTGCTCGCGCAGGAAGCGGTCGAGGTTCTCCAGGTCGAGGTCAGCTATCAACACCTTGACGGCGACCACGCGGTCCAGCATCGGCTGATCACAGCGATACACCACACCGAAGCCGCCCCGCCCAATTTCGGCGGCATTCTCGAAGCCCGCGTCGCGCAGTTCCGCGGGTATGTCAGGGACCCGATCCCGATGCGACGCATGTTGATCGACGTCGGCCATTAATCGCCACTATCCCACGCGGGCGACCGTCGACCTCTGTTTCCGGCTACAAAAAAGTCGCGAGGGTGGGCTGAGAGTGGGGCGGCGTGCGGGCACCGGCCCGAGTAGATCAGGCCGCTCGCTGCCCGCGTCGTCCACCGCGGACAACACTGCGGCCATCTTTGTCGCCTGGCGATGGTTGCAGGCTCGCTTCCGGGATCTAGCATGCGTGTGTGACTGGCTCGTACGAATACACATTCGAAGACATCCAGAACCGCCCGGTGGCGGTGGTCGGTGCGGGAACACTGGGTCGCCGCGTAGCGGTGATGTTCGCCAGCCGCGGCGGAACCGTGCGAATATTCGCGCGGCGCCACGAACAGCTCGCCGCCGCCACGCAGTACGTGACGGAGACGCTGCCGAAGGTGGTGGCCGACCGGGGCTTTGGCGAGGTCGGCGGCGCGACGGCCGCGGGGTCACTCGAAGAGGCGTTGGACGACGCCTGGCTTGTCGTCGAGTCCGTCCCGGAGAAGCTCGAAATCAAGATCCCGCTGTGGGGCCTGATTGACCAACTGGCGCCGCCGGACACCATTTTCGCGACCAACTCATCGTCATACCCGTCTCGCCTGATGGCCGAAAACGTGCGCGACAAGCGGCGGTTGTGCAACATGCACTTCTATATGCCACCGGAAATCAACGCCGTCGATCTGATGTCGGACGGCGAGACTGACCGCGGCCTGCTCGACATGCTGCTGAGGGTGCTGCCCGAGTTCGGTGTCTATCCCTTCGAGGCGCTCAAGGAGTGCACTGGGTTCATCTTCAATCGGATCTGGGCGGCCATCAAGCGCGAGTCGGTGGCCGTGGTTGCCGAGGGCGTGGCCCGTCCGGAGGACGTCGACGGCATGTTCAGGGTGAACTGGGGCGTGCCGGCCGGGCCATTCCAGATGATGGACCTGGTTGGACTCGACGTCGTTCTCGACATCGAGAACCACTACGCCGAAGAGTTCCCGTATCTGCCAAAGGGCGTGCGGGACTTGTTGCAGTCCTACGTCGATGCCGGCAAGCTCGGCGTCAAGACCGGCGAGGGCTTCTACACCTATCCCAAACCCTGAAATCCCAAACCCTGAACCGCTGTCGCGCTACGCTCGCCGAGCCAGGTACGCCAGCGCGAGCTTCGCGGCGTTGGCGCCGCACATGCCGTGGGCGCCGGGCCCCGGCGGGGTCGCCGCCGAGCAGATGTACATGCCGGGCACTCCAATGGTGTACGGCGACAGCGTGACTCGAGGCCCGAACGTCATCTGACGAATGTCCTTGGCGCCGGTCAGGATGTCGCCGCCGTCGTAGTTGAGGTTGTATGCGGCCATCTGCGTCGTCGATCGCACCGCGAACCCCACGACGCGCTCCCGGAAACCCGGGGCGAACCGCTCGATCTGGGCGATGATCGCCTCCGTCGCGTCACCGGCGTAGCCGTTCGGGACGTGCGCGTAGCTCCACACCGGATGCACGTTGCCCACCGAGCGTTGCGGATCGGCCAGATACTGCTGCCCGATCAGCACGAACGGGCGCTCGGGCATGCGGCCGGCGTGGATCTCGCGCTCGGTCGCGGCGAGTTCGGAGTAGTTCCCCACCAGGTGCACCGTGCCGGCCAGGTGGGCATGCGGATTCGTCCAGGGCACGCCGCCCTCGACGGCGAAGTCGACCTTGAACGCACCCGGCCCGCGCCGAAACCTGTTGAAGGCACGCGAAATTCGGCGTGGGAGACGGTCCCCGAGGATCCCGGCGACGCCAGACGGCGCCAGATCGAACAGCGTGACGTCCGCGGGTGGCAGCTGCGTCGCCGTCTGCACCCGGACGCCGGTCTCGATCTTGCCGCCCAAATCGCTCAGCAATGCCACCATCGCGTTGGCGATCGACTGCGACCCGCCCTCGGCCACCGCCCAGCCGTGCCGGTGGCCGGCGGCGATGATGCCCAACCCGATGGCCGACGTCATGGGGTAGTGCAGCGGCCGGAAGGCATGGGCCGCAACGCCTCCGAACAGGGCGCGCCCCTCCTCGGTGCGGAACAGCCGCGCGAACGTGGACGCGGGAAGGACGGTGGGCGCACCGAAGCGGGCCAGCATCAGCGGGTGGTGCGGGATCCGCAGCAGCGGTCCCATGATGTCCTCGCTGAGCGCGTCGAACCGGGCGGCCGAGTAGCCGAACGCGCGTTGCCACCGCGATCCGTCGCGACCGAGACCGGCCGCGGTCTGCTCCACGGAGCGGTACAGCACGCCGGCGTTGCCGTCGTCGAGGGGATGGACACAATCGATCTCCGGCCACCGCCACGCCAGGCCGTACCGGTCCAGGTTGAAGTCTTTGAAGAACTGGGAGCCGACGGCCATGGGGTGGATCGCCGAGCAGTTGTCGTGCAGCAGGCCCGGAACGATGGCCTCGCTGCTGCGGGTGCCGCCGCCGACCTC
>DASSGQ010000368.1:0-7234 GCA_035693385.1 Mycobacterium sp. | reverse complement strand
CGCCATGTTGCGCCTCTCGGACGCCGAGGACGGGGAGCAGCAGCTGTATGACCTGTCGGCGCACACTGTGTGGATCGGCGAGCGTACCCGCCAGCTGGACGGCGCCCATGTCGCGTTCGCGGAGGTGATCGCCAACCCGATCGGGGTCAAGATCGGCCCGACGATGACCCCGGAAGTGGCCGTCGAATACGTCGAGCGCCTCGATCCGCACAACAAGCCGGGCCGGCTGACGTTGGTGACGAGGCTGGGCAACAACAAGGTGCGCGACCTGCTGCCGCCGATCGTCGAGAAGGTCCAGGCCACCGGGCACCAGGTGATCTGGCAGTGCGATCCGATGCACGGCAACACCCACGAGTCGTCCAACGGCTACAAGACCCGGCACTTCGACCGCATCGTCGACGAAGTGCAGGGATTCTTCGAGGTGCACCGGGCGCTGGGTACCCATCCCGGTGGCATCCATGTGGAGATCACCGGCGAGAACGTCACCGAGTGCTTGGGTGGCGCGCAAGACATTTCGGACACGGACCTGGCCGGCCGCTACGAGACGGCGTGCGACCCGCGGCTGAACACCCAGCAGTCGCTGGAGTTGGCGTTCCTGGTCGCCGAAATGCTGCGCGACTAGCAGGCGCAGGCACCGAGCGTGCATGTCGGTGCGTCGACGAAGCTAGAGCAGTCCGCGCAAATTGCTGCCGATCGTCCACGCCGCGGTCGCCACCAGTCCGGTGGCCGCCAATACGACCGCCACCCAGACCAACACCATCCGGCGGGCGTGCTGACGGGCCCAGACGAACTCGCTCATCGCGATGCCCGCGAATTCGCCTGAGATCGCCTCGTATTCGTAGTCGTCGGGTTCAGCGTCGAGGTCCGCCGGGCGCCGGGGTTCGGACCAATCCCCGGGCCCGCGGGTCAGCTGACGGGTGGGGTGGGGAACCGGTGCCGCGACGGGCGGGCGCTGGCTCATCCGGCTGTGGTGCAGTGCCGCCGATCGGTGTTGGGCCGAGTTACGCGGCGCCGGCACCCGGAAGTCGGGCAGGGCGAGTTCGTCGGCGATCGCGTCCAGTTCGGCGCCCATCTCGAGCGCGTCGGCGTATCGGACGGCCGAGTCGCGCGTCGTCGCCCGCCGCACGAATTCGTCGAATTGCGGTGGCACGCCGTCGATCGCCGCGCCGGGCGGCGGCACATCGGTGTCCAGCCGTTGGTAGGCGATCGACAATGTCGAGTCGCCGGTGAACGGTGTGCGCCCGGTCAGCAGCTCATAGGTGAGGATCCCGGTCGAGTAGACGTCGCTGCGCGGACCGGCGTTGCCGTCGCGCACTTGCTCGGGCGACAGATAGGCGGCGGTGCCCAGAATGACGCTGGCGGAGGTGATTCCAGCGGCCGCCACGGCGCGGACCAACCCGAAATCGGCGATTTTGACCTCGCCGTCATCGGAGATCAGGACGTTCTCCGGCTTGACGTCGCGATGCACCAGGCCCGCCCGATGTGCGGCGCCCAGCCCGCCCAGCACCGGACGAAGCACCGCCACCACCGCGTGGGGCGGCATCGGACCGCGCTCGGTCAAGAGCTCGCGCAGCGTTCCGCCCTCAACGAGCTCCATCACCAGAAACGGGTGCCGGGCATCCAGGCCCTGGTCATAGACGGCGAGCAGGCCGGGGTTTTTCAACCGGGCGACACTACGGGCCTCGAGCTGGAAGCGGGTCAGGAATTGATCATCGCCGGCGTAGCGAGAGTCCATGACCTTCAACGCAACTGGGCGGTCCAGCCGGACGTCGAGGCCGCGGTACACCGTCGAGGTGCCGCCGCTGCCGATCTTGGACTGAACGAGGTAGCGGCCATCCAGCAACGTGCCCTCCAATGGGTCTCCCGTCCCAGCTCCGGCCACTGGGCCATCGTAGGTGTAGGGCGTCAAACACGGGCTCAACCGGGCGATCGGGGGCCTACACTGGCGCGGTGAGCAGTATTCCGGCCGGCGACGACGTCTTGGATCCTGAGGAGCCCACCTACGACCTGACCCGCGTCGCGCAGTTGCTCGGCGTGGCGGTCAGCAAGGTGCACCAGCAGCTGCGGGAAGGCCACCTGCTCGCGGTTCGCCGCGGCGGCGGGGTGGTGGTACCGCAAGTGTTCTTCACCAACTCCGGTGAGGTGGTCAAGAGCCTGCCGGGGCTGCTGACGATCCTGCACGACGGCGGTTACCACGAGACCGAGATCGTCCGCTGGTTGTTCACCCCCGACCCGTCGCTGACGGTCACGCGCGACGGCACCCGCGACGCCATCAGCAACGCCCGTCCCGTCGACGCCCTGCACGCCCACCAGGCCCGCGAGGTTGTGCGCCGGGCGCAAGCCATGGCCTACTGACGGCCTGACTACGCGGCGACGGGCTTTCGGTCCCGGTCAGCCACCGGCTCCGGCGAGCGGTGCAGCGCATACCAGGCGGCCAGCGCGCACGCGGTGGCCAGCGAAACGTGCAGCCACGAGTACATGCCGTGCGAGCCATCGGGTTTGAAGATCACCATCACCCAGGTCGACAGGCCGGCGATGGCCGCGACCGCCCGTCGTGACTGGGCCAGCGGGGCCGCCACCGCCAGCGGCCAGGAGTAGTACCACGGCAGGGCGGCGGGCACGAACAGCACCACCACCAGCATCGACCACGCGATTCCGGTCAGTGCGGCGCGGTCGTCACGCCGGAACCGCCACCACAGGATCGGCAATGACACCGCGATGATCACCACGCCGATCAACCGGGTGACTCGCAGCGTGGCGTAGAAGTCCACCGGGAAGAACCTGCCGCACAGGGCGTGGATGAGGTTGGCGACCGCGGTCGGCACGCTGAGCCAGTTGATGATTTTCACCGATCCGGCCAATGCGGTCAGCCACCCCAGACCGACACCGGCCACGGCGGACAGAATCCCGAACACGACGGCGAAGATCAGCGCGGAGGTCGTGGTGGCCACCAGGAACGCCCGCGCGGGGCGATATCCGCGTTGGTCGCGCAGATGCCTCATCCACACCCAGACCAGGAACGGCAACGAGATTCCGGCGGTGGCCTTGACCGCGATCGCGACCGTGATCAAGACGACGCCCAGCACGTGCCGGCCTTGGAAGGTCAGGGCGATCCCGGCGGCCATCAGGCCCACCATCAGCATCTCGTTGTGTACCCCGCCCATCAGGTGGATGAGCACCAGTGGGTTGAGCACGCAGATCCACAGCGCCAGCGCGCCGCTGGTACCAAGATGGTGGGCCATCCGGGGGGCGGCCCACATCAGCAGTGCCAGTCCGGGCAGCATGCACAGGCGCAGCAACATGGTCCCGGCGATCACGTGATTGCCGACGATCATCGTCACGAGCTTGGCGACCAGGATGAACGCCGGGCCGTAGGGCGCCGTGGTGATGGTCCAGATGGGACTTACGTTGTCCAGCAACACATTCGGATTGGCTATCGGGCCCACCGCATAGGGGTCGAAGCCGTCGCGCAGGAGCGCGCCCTGGGCCAGATACGAGTAGGTATCGCGACTGAAGACCGGCACCGACAGCAGCAGCGGCGCCAGCCAGAAACCGGTGGTGGCCCGCATGGTGAACTCGGATGTCTTCCCGGCCAGCGTGTGTCGGCCCAGTTGCACCCACGCGATCAGCATGAGCCCCACGCCCGTCCACAACACGATCGACGAGAGCACCAGTCCGTGGCCGAAACGCAGCCACGACAGGTGCAACGCTTCGAGCAGCGGGTCGTGCGGCTTGGTGCTGCCCGCTCCCAGGCCGCCCAGGGTGATCAGTACCGAGCCCAGCAAGCCAAGCTTCGCCGGTCGGGCCTCGGCGGTGGTGGCGAACGCACGTAGACGCGAAAAGTGTTGAGCAACAGAGAATTTCGTCGGCTGCGAGTCAGCGGCCGGGCTGTGCATACTCGAATCAGCGGGCGTCGTCATCGGCTCAGGCGGACCGATTCGTAGCCATCCGGACCAGTTCGGAGAGCCCCGCTTTGGCCGCCGCGTCGATGGGAGCGGCCGCGAGCGTGGCCAGCGCCCGTCGGGTCAACGCGGCGATGCGCTGCTCGGCCGCCGCCAGCGCGCCCACCGACTCGATGACATCTCGCAGTTGGGCCACCTGTGCGTCGGTCAAGTGCGCGCCGATCGAGCTGCGTAACAGGTTGGCCGCCACCGGATCTGACCTTGTTGCCAGCTCCACGGCCTCGGCCAGCAGCACGGTCCGTTTGCCCGATCTCAAGTCGTCACCGGACGGCTTGCCGGTCACCGCCGGATCCCCGAACACGCCCAGCACGTCGTCACGCAGCTGGAACGCCACGCCGACGTCGGTCCCGAATTGCCCGAAGACGGCTTGCACATCGGGTCTGTCCGCGGCGGCGGCCACCCCGAGTTGCAGCGGCCGCGCCACCGTGTAACAGGCGGTCTTGTAGATGTCGACGTTCATCGCCGACGCGACGGACTCGGCGGCGCTGGCCTCGGCGACGATGTCGAGGTACTGCCCGCCGAGCACCTCGGTGCGGATGTCGGCCCACACGCGGTGCACGCGCCGCAGGGCCTCGGGGGGCAGCTCCAGCGCAAAGACGATGTCGTCGGCCCAGGCCAACGCCAGGTCGCCGAGCAGGATCGCTGCCGACGTGCCAAACCGATCCGGTGAGCCCCGCCAGCCACGGTCGCGGTGCAGCGCCGCGAAGTGGACGTGAGTCGTCGGCCTGCCGCGGCGGGTGGACGATTCGTCGAGCACGTCGTCATGCACCAGCGCGCAGGCGTGCAGCAACTCCAGCGCGGAAAATAGCCGCAGGGCTTCGGGATCGGGATCCGCGGGTGCCACCGCGCGCCAGCCCCAATAAGCGAACGCGGGTCGCAGCCGCTTGCCCCCGTTGAGCACGAAGTCTTCGAGGGCGGCGGTCAGGGTCTCGTAATCGCCTCCGATGTAGGCGGTCTCGGCGCGGCGGTCCTGCAGATACCGCCGAAGTTGCTCGGTGATCGCGCCGGTCAACTCGAGGGTTGCTGCTGCTTCTGCGGATTTTAGGCTCAGCGCGGCTCCCCTTTCTGCTCGGCGTGATGTGTATTGGTTCTAGGGCCGACAGTGTATGTCGTTTCGGCGGTCCCGCTCGCTGCTACCGCCTCACCATTGCCCCGCAAGCGGGCGGCACCCCCACGCCTATGCTGGCGGGGTGTCGGGCGCCGCGCGGCTTAGCCGCCGCCGGGCAACGGTGTGGGCAAAGTCGTGTGATGGAGTCGAGAGAGGGAGAGGAGCCGCGTGACCCTGAACACCATCGCGCTCGAGTTGGTGCCGCCGAACGTCGCAGACGGTCGGGAGCGGGCACTCGAAGACGCGCGGAAAGTGGTGCGCCACTCGGCCGACTTCGGCCTCGAGGGTCGGATCCGGCACGCGATGATCCCCGGAATTATCGCCGAGGAAGACGATCGTCCCGTGGCGATGGAACCGAAACTGGACGTGCTGGACTTCTGGTCGATCATCAAACCGGAGCTGCCCGGGTTCCGCGGACTGTGCACGCAGGTGACCGCGTTCATGGACGACGCGACGCTGGGCCGTCGGCTCAGCGATCTGTCCGCCGCCGGAATGGAGGGCGTGGTCTTCGTCGGGGTGCCGCGCACGATGAACGACGGCGAAGGTTCCGGTGTCGCGCCGACCGACGCCTTATCGATCTACCGCGAGCAGGTGGCCAACCGCGGCGTGATTGTGATCCCGACCCGCGACAGCGAACAAGGCCGGCTGAATTTCAAATGCGATCAGGGCGCGACCTACGGGATGACACAGCTGTTGTATTCCGACGCGATCGTGGGTTTCCTGACCGAGTTCGCCAAGAACACTGATCACCGGCCCGAAATCCTGCTGTCGTTCGGCTTCGTGCCGAAGGTCGAGAGCCGGATCGGCCTGATCAACTGGCTGATTCAGGATCCGGGCAACGCCGCGGTGGCCGACGAGCAAGCGTTCGTCAAGAGGCTGGCCGGCGGCGAGCCGGCCGAGAAGCGCCGCCTCATGGTCGACCTGTACAAGCAGGTGATCGACGGGGTCGCCGAGCTCGGTTTCCCGCTGAGCATCCATCTCGAGGCGACGTACGGGAATTCCGGGCCCGCGTTCCAGACGTTCGCGGAGATGCTGGCCTACTGGTCACCCGCGCCGGAGGTTTAGCCCGAGCTGGGCGGTTGGTCGCCCCCGGCGGTGAACCGCGGGGAGCGGTCGCGGCTCATCCACGCCAGCAGCGCCACCACGCCGGCAACCGCGAAGGACGCGACGCCGAGCCAGATGCCCGCCCCGGTGAAGTTACGGGTGTTGGGGTCGGTGTAGCGGGCGTTGGCGGTCATCGTGCTCACCACGCCGGGTTTCAGCTTCCACGACACCACGTCGGACTCGACGCGGTCACCGTTGGTGGAGGTCACCACGCCGGGGAAGGCGACGGTCAACTCGACGTCGGCGTCGGAGTCGGTCACCGATGTCAGGTCTGCCCGCCCCTCCAGGATGACCAGATTGCCGTTGCGGCGCAGCGACAGGTTCACGCCGGCGGCGTTGGAGTTCATGTTCGCCAGCTGCGGCAACTCGGCGAAGGTCACGTCGGAGAACACTGCCTGCGAACCCACGTAGCCGTCGCTGTCGTAGTTCGACACCGCCACCTTCTGGCTGAAGGGCAGGTTATTGGTGTCCAGCTGCGGACCGGTGTCCTTGGGCGTCTTCGGCTTGGCCGCCGCGATGATCTCTCCGGACACCAGGTCATCCGGCGAGACCGTGATCGACGCCCTGACCCGCAGGCACGCGGTGGCCAGGGGCACCAGCAGGAGCAGCATCGCGATGGCCAGCACGCGGCGCCGCCGGGCAGTAAATCCTCGGGATCGTCGGGTCAGGAGCGGGGGACGGCTGGCGCGCACCAGGTCATCGTGCCAGATCCGGGTGTGCCGCTTCGGCGGGTCATCCAGTCTCGCGCTGTCGGCGCGTCGTGCGTGCTGGCGTGGGCTGCTGCGGGGCCGCGACCAGGTCGCTACCGGGCCGCTAAAGCGGGAGGGCGCGGCCCAGGATCGCGAATGCCCGGGGGTCGCCGGTGAAGCGGTAGCCGCGGATGATGTCGGTGAAGCCCAGCCGGCGGTACAAACGCCACGCGCGGTTGGGCTCTCCGTTGATTTCCGGCGTGGACAGCAGGACGTTCTCCTCGGCGCGGCCGGCGAGCAGCCGGCGGGCCAGCGCCTCGCCGAGCCCGCGGCCCTGGGCGCGGGGATGGATGTGCAACTCGGTCAACTCG
>DASSGQ010000367.1:0-7437 GCA_035693385.1 Mycobacterium sp. | reverse complement strand
TGTGCGATGCGCTGTTGTCCGCCGCGGGCCTGGGCGATGTCGGCGCCGTGTTCGGGGTTGGCGATCCGCGTTGGGAAGGCGTGAGCGGCGCCGACATGCTGCGCCACGTCGTCGACCTGATATCGGAACACGGCTATCGCGTCGGCAACGCCGCAGTGCAGGTGATCGGCAACCAGCCGAAGATCGGTCCCCGCCGCGTCGAGGCGCAGCAGCTGTTGTCCGGTCTGCTGCGGGCGCCGGTATCGGCGTCGGCGACGACCACCGACGGGCTCGGCCTGACCGGTCGAGGCGAGGGCCTGGCCGCGATCGCCACCGCGCTGCTGGTCCCCGTCGGGTAGCTGACCGGCCGGGGCACTCGCGGTCGCTGGTTGCGGCAATTGGCCAGGTAAGCTGGCACGCCGTGACCGATCGCGCCCGTTTGCGGCTACACGACACGGCGGCCGGTGCCGTGCGCGATTTCGTTCCGCTGCGGCCCGGGCACGTCTCCATCTACCAGTGCGGCGCCACCCCGCAGGGACTACCGCACATCGGGCATGTCCGCAGCGGTGTGGCCTTCGACATCCTGCGCCGCTGGCTGATCGCGCGAGGCTACGACGTCGCATTCATCCGCAACGTGACCGACATCGAAGACAAGATTTTGGCCAAGGCGGCCGCGGCGGGCCGGCCGTGGTGGGAGTGGGCGGCCACCCATGAGCGGGCGTTCACCGCGGCCTATGACGCATTGGACGTACTGCCGCCGTCGGCGGAGCCCCGCGCCACCGGGCACATCAGCCAGATGATCGAACTGATGGATCGCCTGATCGAGACGGGCCACGCCTATGCCGGCGGCGGCGACGTCTACTTCGACGTGCTCAGCTACCCGGAGTACGGCCAACTGTCCGGGCACCGGATCGACGACGTCCATCAAGGCGAGGGTGTGGCGACCGGCAAGCGTGACCAGCGCGACTTCACCCTGTGGAAGGGCGAAAAGCCCGGCGAACCGTCGTGGCCCTCGCCGTGGGGGCGCGGACGTCCGGGCTGGCATATCGAATGCTCGGCAATGGCCCGCGCCTATCTCGGGCCGGAATTCGACATCCATTGCGGTGGAATGGATTTGATATTCCCGCACCACGAGAACGAAATCGCGCAAAGCCGCGCCGCCGGGGATGGATTCGCCCGCTACTGGATGCACAACGGTTGGGTAACGATGGGCGGCGAGAAGATGAGCAAGTCGCTGGGCAACGTGGTGTCCATCCCGGCGATGCTGCAGCGGGTGCGACCGGCCGAACTGCGCTACTACCTGGGCAGCGCTCATTACCGGTCGATGCTGGAGTTCTCCGACACCGCCCTGCAGGACGCGGTCAAGGCCTATGTCGGTGTCGAGGAGTTTCTGCACCGTGTCCGCGGCCGGGTCGGTGCCGTCGAGCCCGGCGAACCGACCCCGAAGTTCGCCGAGGCGCTCGACGACGATCTGGCGGTCCCGGCCGCGCTGGCCGAAGTGCACCACACCCGCGCCGAAGGCAACCGCGCGCTGGACGCCGGCGACCACCAAGACGCACTGGCGCGTGCCGGCGCCATCCGGGCGATGATGGGCATCCTGGGCTGCGACCCCCTCGATGAGCGCTGGGAATCCCGCGACGAGACCTCTGCCGCTCTGGCCGCCGTCGACGTGCTGGTGCAGGCCGAGTTGCAAAAGCGGGAAGAGGCGCGCGAGAAGCGCAACTGGGCACTCGCCGACGAGATCCGGGATCGCCTCAAGTACGCCGGCATCGAGGTCACCGATACCGCCGACGGACCGCAGTGGACGTTGGGTGGTGACGGCAAGTAGATGGCCGGCAACTCGCGGCGCCAGGGCGCGGTGCGCAAATCCGGCACCAAGAAGGGCCCCACCGTCGGCTCGGGCGGCCAGCGCCGCCGCGGGCTGGAGGGGCGCGGCCCCACGCCCCCCGCGCACCTGCGCCCCAATCACCCGGCGGCCAAGCGCGCCCAGCCTCAGCCGCGTCGGCCGGCTAAGCGCGCCGATGAGACCGAAACGGTGCTGGGCCGCAATCCGGTGCTGGAGTGCCTGCGTGCCGGTGTGCCGGCCACTGCGCTCTACGTCGCCCTGGGTACCGAAGCCGACGAGCGGCTCACCGAATCCGTCGCCCGCGCGGCCGATTTGGGCATCGCGATCCTGGAGGTACCGCGTACCGACCTGGACCGGATGACCACCAACCACCTGCATCAGGGCATCGCCTTGCAGGTCCCGCCGTACAACTACGCCCACCCCGATGATCTGCTCGCGGCCGCCGCCGCAACGCCGCCGGCGCTGTTGGTGGCGCTGGACAATATCTCCGACCCGCGCAACCTCGGTGCGATCGTTCGTTCGGTGGCGGCGTTCGGCGGCCACGGCGTGGTAATCCCGCAGCGGCGTTCGGCCTCGGTGACGGCGGTGGCGTGGCGCACCAGTGCCGGGGCGGCCGCCCGGATCCCGGTGGCGCGGGCCACCAACCTCACGAGGGCGCTGAAAAACTGTGCCGATCAAGGGCTTCGGGTGATCGGGTTGGACGCCGGGGGCGACACCGCGATCGACGAATTGGACGGGACGGACCCACTGGTGGTCGTAGTGGGGTCGGAAGGCAAGGGGCTGTCCCGTCTGGTGCGGCAAACCTGCGACGAGGTGGTGTCGATTCCGATGGCCGGCCACGCCGAATCGCTCAACGCGTCGGTGGCCGCCGGGGTGGTGCTCGCCGAAATCGCCCGGCAGCGCCGGAGCTGACGCCGATGCGTGAACGCTTGGTTATCGCCGTCCTGGCGCTGGCCGTCTCGCTTTTCGCGTCGCCGCCGACGGCATCCGCGCAGGCAGCAGGTTTCGACCTGCAGGCCCATCGCGGCGGGCGCGGCGAGACCACCGAAGAATCGCTGCGCGCGTTTGCCAAGTCGCTCGAACTCGGCGTCAGCACACTCGAACTCGACATCGTCATCACCAAGGACGGCCAACCCATGGTGTGGCACGACCCGACGATCGACGCGACGAAGTGCGCCGACACCGGCCCCGCGTTCGCCGGCGACCCCGCGTATCCCTACGTCGGAAAGCTCGTGCACGAGCTGACGCTGGCGCAGATCGGTACCCTCGACTGCGGTCGGCAGCTCGCCGACTTTCCCCGGGCGGAAGTGGTGCGGGGCAACAAGATAGCGACCTTGCCGCAGGTATTCGCGCTCGCCGACTCCTATCAGGCCGGGTACCCGGCGGGGTTGCGCTACAACATCGAAACCAAGGTGGAGGCCGATCAGCCGGGTCGATCGGCGGACCCCCAGCAGTTCGTCGACGTGATACTGGCCGCGGTGAGGTCCGCGGGCGAGGTCGATCGCGTCGAGATTCAGAGCTTCGACTGGCGAACGTTGCCGATGGTGCACCAGGCAGAGCCGTCAATTCCGTTGGTGGCCTTGTATGACGAGACGACCTGGGTGCCGGATTCGCCGTGGCTGGGCGGCGTCAACCCCGCCAACCCGGCGTTAGGGGGTGACCCGGCGCTCGGGGCGCTACTGGTGGGCGCCAACATGGTATCGCCCAACTACACGCTGGTCACCGGCAAACCCTATGTCGATCACGCGCATTCGTTGGGGCTCAAGGTCATTCCCTGGACCGTCGATGATGCCGACGCCATGCGCGAGCAGATCGCCTACGGGGACGACGGCATCATCACCGACTACCCCACGCTGCTGCGCGGTGTGCTGGCCGAGCTCGGCATGCCGCTGCCGCCGGCCTACCACCGGGATTAGGTAGCCGCTCTCACGGCGTCGCGTCGGCGAAGGCGATGTGTCCCTCGATGTGTCCCTCGTTATGATCCTCGTCCTGTGCGATGGCACGCCGGCGACAGCGATAGTTGGCGCGGGCCATGCGCCATACGAACTTTGGGCGCAACAGCCGGGTGGCGGGATCCACCAGCGAGGTCACTCTGCCGAACTGATTGACGACCACGGCGTCGGATTCGGCTGCGCTGAGCACGGATTCGACGTATCTGTTGAGCAGCCGCGCGACCAGCGGTGGAGTGCCGCCGATTTCGGGCAGAGCCAGGTCGGAGTTGGTCGACAGTTGCCAGGCCTGCCGGATCGGTGCTGCCGAAGCGAGGAAGAACCGCCGTGCCAAATCCTCTGTGCCGCAGGATAAACAGTCACGCAGCACCGACGCCTCGAGTGCGGCAAGCGTCATACCCTGGCCGTAGATCGGGTTGAAGCTGCATACGGCGTCGCCGGTGACCAGCAGGCCTTCGGGGAAGCGCTGCATCTGGTCGTAACGGCGCCATCGACTGCAGGGCGTCTTGTGCCGCGCCGGTTGGCCGACGGGTTGTGCACCGCGCACCGCGGCGAGGAGTTGGGCGGGGGCAAAGTCCTCGACGAACTCGCACATTGCCGCAAGGTCCTGGTCAGGCTGGTGACCGGCTACGCCCATCACGGTGAACATCCACAGGTCGTTCTCGCAGCGGAACAGGCCGACCCCTCTCGGCCTGCCCGGTGCGACCCCGATGAGGAAGCCGAGTTCGTGCGGTGCATCCGCGGGCATACGCAGCAGCTGGCTCGCGTACGTCAGCTGCATCACCACCCGGTCCTCGGTCGGGTGGTGGTACCCCAGGCCCTCCAGCCACGCCGGGGTGCGGGAGGCGCGCCCGGTGGCATCGACCACCAAGTCGGCGTGCAGCGTGGCGTGCGCTCCGCTGCGGCGGCTGACCACCCGTGCTCCGGTGACGCGTCGATGGTCGGGCGTCGAGGTCAACTCCACGATGTCGTGCTCGTCGAGCAGGCTGACATTGGGGATGTCGCGGACTCGGCCACGGATATGCGCCTCCAGGAATGGCCGGGTTGCGCCGTAACCGGTGAACGAGGGCGCGCTGCCGGTGCGCACCATCAGGTGTCCGCCCACGCTGTAGTACAGCCGTGACAGGTCCCGGCCGTCGAAGTACTGCGCGCCGTCACGGACCAACTCGCCGAGCACGCCGGGGAAAAATTCCTCGATCACCTGCGCGCCGCGGGCCAGCAGGGCGTGTACGTGCCGGCCCTGCGGCACACCTCGGCGAGTGGCGTCGTCGGCGGTTAGGTGTCCCGTCAGCGCGTCGCGCTCCACCACCGTGACCGTGTCGAAGAAATCGGCGAGCGACCGGGCCGCCAGCAGACCGGCCACGCTCGCTCCCAACACCACCGCGTGCTCGCCGACGTTTGCTTTACTGTCGGGCTTCATTCGAACATCGCCCATCGCCTCCACCGAGCTGTTTAGCTGCACAAAAGCCATGCTCACAGCGCATCCTGGGCGCGCATAGCGTAGGCGACTACCCGACCTGTGGCCCGGATACGCGCGCACCACACGCCGGTCGCCCGAAAAGCTCATCGAACACGTGCACAATCCGGCCCACCCAACGCCGATCTACCGGCTATAGTCGCCGCGTGATCAGCGGCGAGCTGCTGACCGGACGCGATGGTGAGCTAGGGATCATTCGCCGTGCCCTAAGTGGAGCTGGCAACCGCTCCGGCGTGGTTATCGCCGGAGCGGCCGGTGTGGGCAAGACCTGGCTGGCCCGCGAAGTGCTGCGGCGCGCCGAGGCGGCGGGCGAGCGCACGAAATGGATCGTCGGCACCGAATCGGCGCATGCCCTGCCTCTCGGCGCATTCATCGGCTCGCTGGGCGAAGCGATGTCGGATCCGCTGACAAACGTGCGGCGCGTGATCAACTCCTACGTCGCCCAACAGCGTCGGGGTCGGGTGGTGGTGGGCATCGATGACGCGCACCTGCTGGACGCGCTGTCCGCCCTCGTCGTGCACGAGCTGGCGCAGTCGGGCGGGACCCGGCTGGTGGTCACGGTGCGCACCGGCAGCGACGAACCCGACGCGGTGACCGCGCTGTGGAAGGACGGGCTGCTGGCCCGCCTTGACCTCGAACCGCTGTCGGCTGCGGCGACGCGCGAGGTGATCGAGAGCGCGCTGGGCGGTCCGGTCGACGCCCGCAGCGCCGCCCGGTTCCGACGGTTGACCGGTGGGAACTCGCTGTTCTTGCGGCAGCTGCTGGCCGACCAGATCGCGGCCGGGCGGATGCGGAATTCGGCCGGTGTATGGATGTGGGACGGCGACGTCGCGGTCTCGGCGAGCCTGTCCGACACGGTGGCGCGCCAGATGGGTCGGCTCAACCCGCGGATCGCGCTGGTGGTCGACACGCTGTCGCAGTGTGAGCCGTTGGCCGTCGATGTGCTGTGCGACTTGGTGCGCCGCCGCGACCTGGCCGTCGCTGAGGGGATGGGCCTGGTGAGCGTCGAACGCACCGGCGGCGGGCTGATGGCCAGGCTGGCGCACCCGCTGTTCGGCGAGCTTCGCCGCGCGAGCGCCGGCGAGATGTACTTGTCGGCAATCCGGGGCAGGCTGGCCACACGGCTGGCCGAAACCGGTGACACCGACATGCGGGCCATCGTGCGCCGCGGGCTGCTGACCCTCGAGTCCGACCTCGATCCCGAGCCCGAGCTGTATCTGAAATCGGCACGGCATGCCATGACGCTGCTGGATCTGGATCTTGCCGACCGGTTCGCCACCGCCGCCACTCAGGCCGGGGCGCCCGGGGCGTCCGGGGTGCGGGCGATGAATCTGTTCCTGCTCGGACGCGGCGAGCAGACCGAGACGGTGTTGCGCGACATGGTCGATCGCCCCGAGGATTGCGTGCCCGACTGTCATCACTGGGCGACGGTGCGGGCGGCCAACCTGGTGTGGTCGCTCGCCAACCCCGCCGACGCGGCGGTGATCCTCAACGGTCTTGCCTCCCCGAATTCCAAGGCGCCCGAGACGCCGGAACAGGTGGCGGAGCGTCTGGCGGTGCAGGCCTGCGTGGACGCGGTGTCGGCGCGCTGCGAGCTCGCGGCCGAAAGGGCCCGGGCCGCACTGGATTCCCCCGATTTGTCGGACTTTCACGCGATGATGGCGTCGGTTGCGCTGATCATGGCCATGGGCGCGCTGGGGGAGGTCGACGAGCTCGCCGGCGTTGCTGAACAGGCGCTGCGGCGCGCGACGACGTCGTTTCAGGCGTCCCACCTGCGCTTCTGGTGCGCCGCCGTGTACGGCCGCGCCTGCCGGCTGACCGGGCGTATCGACGAATTCGTCAGCACCGCAAAGCAAGTGGCCGACTCGGCCCGAGACGTACCCGGTCTGGCCTATGCGAACCTGGCCTTCCTGTTGGGGAACGCCGAACTGGCTCGCGGCGCCGTCGCCGACTCGGCCCGGCTGGTGCACGAAGCAGTTGCCGGGGTCCAAATCAACTCCATCACAACGGGTTTGCGGCCGGCGAGCTACTTCGCGCTGGCGGAGGCGCACGCCAAGCTCGGACAGCCCGGCGAGGCGAATGACGCGGTCGCCAGGGCGCGGGCGGCCGTGCCGCCCGACTTTCTGTTCATGGATACGGCGTTATCGTTGGCCGGCGGGTGGGCGATGGTGGCAAGCGGCTGCTTG
>DASSGQ010000366.1:0-5268 GCA_035693385.1 Mycobacterium sp. | reverse complement strand
GGTCGCCGATGTCACGTGCGATGAAGGCCAGACGCGAAAGACGTTGTGGAGAGCCCTCGACGGTGCCACCGTCGAATCGGTCCTGATGCAGTATCCGCAGCGCAATACGGTGTGCATCTCGTCGCAGGCTGGCTGCGGCATGGCCTGTCCGTTCTGTGCGACCGGTCAGGGCGGGTTGACCCGCAACCTGTCGACCGCCGAAATTCTGGAGCAGGTGCGTGCGGGCGCCGCGGCGTTGCGCGACGACTTCGGCCCGCCCAGTCAGCGGCTGTCGAATGTCGTCTTCATGGGCATGGGGGAGCCGCTGGCCAACTACGCCAGGGTGCTCGCGGCGGTGCGACGGATCACCGGGACGCCGCCTGACGGGTTCGGGATATCGGCGCGCTCGGTGACAGTGTCGACGGTGGGCTTGGTTCCGGCGATCCGCAAACTGGCCGACGAACGGCTCGGGGTGACGTTGGCGCTGTCGTTACACGCACCCGACGACGAACTCCGCGACACCCTGGTTCCGGTCAACAATCGGTGGAAGATCAGTGAGGCCCTCGATGCGGCCCGGTACTACGCCGATGTGACCGGTCGGCGGGTATCGATCGAGTACGCACTGATCCGCGACGTCAACGACCAACCATGGCGGGCCGATCTGCTGGGTAAGCGACTACACCGCGCCCTCGGGCCGCTGGTACACGTGAACCTGATCCCGCTCAACCCGACGCCGGGCAGTGATTGGGATGCCAGCCCCAAGGCCGCGGAACGGGAATTCGTCCGGCGCGTCCGTTCCAGCGGGGTGTCATGCACGGTGCGCGACACGCGCGGCCGTGAGATCAGCGCCGCCTGCGGACAGCTGGCCGCCGGAGGCGGGTAGCTGGAGCGCAGGCGAATCGGGCTGGGCCTGCGGACAGCTGGCCGCCGGAGGCGGGTAGCGGGGGGCCGATGAACCCGAAAGCCGGCTATCCCGTCGTGTAATGCATAACACCAGCAAACGAGGTATGCCACATGATTATTCGCCTGTTCCCTCCGCTCAGATTGGTTGTGGCCGCCATTTTCGCGGCTGCACTGCTGGCCGGGCTGATCGATGCGCCGCGCGCGGTAGCCGCCGACGAGCGTCTGCAGTTCACCGGAACGACGCTCAGCGGTGCGCCGTTCAATGGCGCCAGCCTGCAGGGGAAGCCTGCGGTGCTGTGGTTCTGGACGCCGTGGTGTCCGTTCTGCAATGCCGAAGCTCCCGGCGTCAGCCAGGTGGCGGCGGCAAATCCGGCCGTCACCTTCGTCGGCGTCGCGGCGCACTCGGACGTCGCCGCGATGCAGAACTTCGTCTCCAAGTACAACCTGAATTTCACTACTCTCAACGACACCGACGGCGCGATCTGGGCCCGCTACAACGTCCCTTGGCAGCCGGCGTACGTGTTCTACCGGGCGGACGGCGGCTCGACGTTCGTGAACAACCCCACCTCGGCGATGTCCCAGCAGGAGCTGGCGGGCCGGGTGGCGGCGCTGACCCACTGACCCCGTGAACCACGGCCTGATCGGTCTTGCGTTCGCGGCCGGATTGGTGGCAGCGCTGAACCCCTGTGGGTTCGCCATGCTGCCCGCGTACCTCCTTCTGGTGGTACGCGGGCAGCGGTCTGGCGAATCGTCGACGTCGCCGCGGGCATTGGCGCTGGTCGGCCGTGCGATGGCAGCCACGGTCGGCATGGCGCTCGGCTTTGTGACGGTGTTCGGATTGTTCGGTGCGCTGACCATCTCGGCGGCGTCCGCGGTACAGCGGTACCTGCCCTACGCCACCGTGCTAATCGGTGTATTGCTCGTCGCCCTGGGGATTTGGCTGCTATCGGGTCGAGAGCTGACGGCGCTCACGCCGCGCCAGCTCGGCCCGCGCTGGGCCCCGCAGGTGCGGCAACGGTCTCGGTTTGCAGGTATGTACGGGTACGGCGTCAGCTATGCGATCGCCTCCCTGTCGTGCACTATCGGGCCGTTTCTGGCGGTCACCGCCGCCGGGTTCCGGGGTGGGTCCGTCCTCACGGGCGTGTCTATCTATCTCGCCTACGTCGCGGGCCTGACCCTCGTCGTGGGCGTCCTTGCCATCGCGGCGGCGTCGGCCAGCTCGGCTCTGGCCGACCGCCTGCGGCGAGTATTGCCGTTCGTCAACCGGATCAGCGGCGTGCTGCTGGTGCTGGTCGGCCTGTATGTCGGCTACTACGGCGTCTACGAGCTGCGTCTCTTCAGTGCCCTGACTACCCGCGCGAATCCCCAGGATGCCGTGATCACCGCGGCAGGTCGCCTGCAAGGCGCGCTAGCCGGCTGGGTGCACCAATATGGCGTCCTGCCATGGGTGGTCGCGCTGTCCGTGCTGCTGATCGGCGCGTTCGCCGGCGCCTGGTACCGGCGGGCGCGGCGCCCGCATCAACACTGACGCCATCCTGCACCATTGCGACACTTGTAATGACATCAAAGTGATGTCACCATGACACTATGGATTTGCAACCGTATGTCGACGCCGTTCGCCACGAGCTGAACATCGCCGCGGCGGCCGCCGGCACGGAAGCGCAGGACTTGGCCGACCGGCTGAGCGCTCCGCTGGAATCGGCGATGCGGCTGGCGCTGCTGGAAGCGCTGTCGGCCGCCGCCGAAGAGATCACCCGCGAGCTGGCACCCGGATCCGTGGAGGTCCGGCTGCGCGGCCGCGACCCCGAGTTCATGGTCCGCGCTTCGTTCGACGAAGCGCCTGATGACAGCGCATTTGTTGCCCAGTACGACGATGACCGCGGCACCTGGCGGGTCACTCTGCGGTTGCCCGAAGGGCTGCGGTCTGCGGTCGAGGCGGCCGCTCGCCAGGACGGGTCGTCGTTGAACTCCTGGCTGGTGCGGGCAGCGGCTGTGGCCAGTCAAGGGGCGGGTCACGGGTCCGGTCCAGCGGCCGGTCACGGCGCCACCACCAAATCCGACACCGGCCGCCCGGGCCGATCCACCGGTCACCGCGTGACCGGCTGGGTGCGTTGACACCACCTGACACCATCGACGAAGGAGACGAGAAATGCCGACCTTTGCTACCCCCCAGCCGATCGCCGTGCGGATCGAAGTCGGCAGCGGGTCGATCCGGCTCGCGGCCAGTGACCGCGACGACACCGTGGTGGACGTGCGGCCCCACGATGAATCACGCAACTCCGACGTCTGGGCCGCCGAACACACCCGGGTCGACTTCCGCGACGGCAACCTGGTCGTTTTGGGCGCCAAACGCGGCTTCCCGCTGGTCCGGGGCGGGGCCATCGACCTGCGGATCGCGCTGCCGTCACATTCGCGGCTGCACGCATCGCTCGCGTCGGCCGATCTGCGTGCCGAGGGAGAATTCGCCGACGTCCAGATTGCTTCGGCCAGCGGCGATGTCGAAGTCGACTCCGTCGCGGGAAAGCTCAAAGTGGCCCAGGCATCCGGGTCGTTCACCGTGCATGCCGCACTGGGCGGTGTTTCGGTTGCCACAGCTTCCGGCGACGTGACCGTCGGCGACCTCGACGGCGACCTGAAGCTCAAGGCCGCCAGCGGCTCGCTGAGCGTCGACCGGCTGCGCGGTCACGTGAATTCGCGGACCGCGTCGGGATCGGTCAACGTGGCCGTCGCCGTCCTCGGCGGCGTGTCGGCCCGCAGCGCCAGCGGTGAGGTCGCGATCGGCGTTGCCGAGGGCACCGCGGTCCGGCTGGACATCGTCAGCGGATCCGGCGTCGTCACCAACGAATTGCAGCCGTCAGACGGCCCCGAGCACGGCGACGAAACCTTCGTCCTCAACGTGCGTACCGGCTCCGGTGAGGTGAACATCCATCGGGCGAACCCGGCGCACGAGACGGCTGGAGCTACCTGATCCAGCCGCGCCGGCGGCCCCACAAGTCGCGCACCAGGAAAACGGCCGTGAGCACGGCAAATCCGATCAGGAAGCAGTCCTCGACGTGGCCGACGTGGTTGCCGCGCAGCATCGCCAGCAGGAAGATGACCGAGAAAAGCCCGACTCCCTGCCAGGTGCGGGTGTTGATTTTGCTCCACCCCCATGCCGCCGACGGGACCTCGGCGACGTCGACGCCGTTGTAGTGCTCCACCTCGGTGCTGGCCACGGCGAATCCCCTTCGGATCGGATCGGCTGCTCTGCATGGAGATTCTGGCACACCACTGCCAGGCCCGACAGCGATCGTGCCGTCCCGCGTACGGCGGTCCGCTTCATGGCCCGCGGCGTCGCGGGACGGCACAATGAGTGAGTGACCAACCAGACGATCCCGGCGGCCGAGGGCCGCCTACGCGTGCTGGTGTTGGGCAGCACCGGCTCGATCGGGACCCAGGCGCTGGAGGTCATCGCGGCCAATCCGGACCGATTCGAGCTGGTCGGGCTGGCCGCAGGGGGCACAAAACTGGACACCCTGCTGCGGCAGCGGGCGGAGACCGGGGTCACCAACATCGCCATCGCCGACGACCGCGCCGCGCGGCTGGCCGGCCAAGAAGTCGGGAAAGTCCCCTTCCACGGACCCGAGGCGGTCACCCGCCTGGTCCAGGAAACCGACGCCGACGTCGTCCTCAACGCGCTGGTCGGGGCGTTGGGCCTGCGACCGACACTGGCCGCGCTGGAGTCAGGGGCCCGACTGGCGCTGGCCAACAAGGAGTCGCTGGTCGCCGGGGGGCCGCTGGTGTTGCGGGCGGCGCAGCCGGGCCAGATCGTGCCCGTCGACTCCGAACACTCCGCGCTGGCTCAGTGCCTGCGCGCCGGCACGCCCGACGAGGTCGCCAAGCTGGTGCTGACGGCCTCCGGCGGGCCGTTTCGCGGGTGGACCGCCGCTGACCTCGAGGGCGTGACCCCCGAGCAAGCGGGCGCCCATCCGACCTGGTCGATGGGGCCGATGAACACCCTGAACTCGGCGTCGCTGGTCAACAAGGGCTTGGAGCTCATCGAAACGCACCTGTTGTTCGGCATCCCCTACGACCGCATCGAGGTCGTCGTACACCCGCAGTCGATCGTTCACTCAATGGTCACGTTCATCGACGGTTCGACCATCGCCCAAGCCAGCCCCCCGGACATGAAGCTGCCCATTTCGCTGGCCCTGGGCTGGCCGCACCGGATCGGCGGCGCCGCTCCTGCCTGCGACTTCACTACCGCCTGCAGCTGGGAATTCGAGCCGCTGAACAGCGACGTCTTCCCCGCGGTCGAGCTGGCCCGGCATGCCGGCCAGACCGGCGGCTGCCTGACCGCCGTCTACAACGCCGCCAACGAAGAGGCGGCAGAGGCATTCCTTCAAG
>DASSGQ010000365.1:0-6879 GCA_035693385.1 Mycobacterium sp. | reverse complement strand
CGCCGCGTGGGCCCGGCGGAATGGGGGGTTGCGGAGGCGCGGGCGGCGGGCCGCCGGGCGTCGGGATCGTCGCCATCGTCGGTAGCAGCCCGACGTTGCCCCGGTGGTGTCCGACTTGGAAGGTGACGCGAGGTCCGTCGGGCTTGCCGATGTTGATGCTCTGGCCGTCCTGGATGTCGACCGTCGGCACCCGCTGGCCGTTGAGGAAGACCCCGTTCAGCGAATTGTTGTCGACCGCGATCCACTTGCCGTTGCCGAACCGCAGCAGCAGGTGCGCGCGTGCGATGAGCGGGTGCGCCACGCGCAGGTCGGCACGCACATCGCTGCCGATCACCACGTCGCGCCCGGCCGCGAAGTTACCTTCCGATTGGCCCAACCGAACCGTGAGGACGGGCTGCGCGGGCTGATTCATTCCTTCTTCGGCCGATTCCTCTGCAGAAGGTGGCCGCGGCTGGGCGTGTGCCGCTTCAGCCGGATCCTCCACCACACGATGGCGGTATAGGCGACGCACAACACCCCGAGCATCCCCATGTCGAACAGCCACGCGCTCGCGGTGTGGTTCCAGTGCTGGTCTTTGGGGTCGGTCGGGCCCGGTACCAGGCGGTGGGTGTCGATCGTCGACGCCGACGCGGCGTAACCCCATCGGGCGGGCGTGGCCCACGACAACTGATCGAGCACGGCGCGGTCGGTGACCCAGATCATGCCGCCGGAGAACACCAGCTGAGACATGATGGCGACCACCAGCATCGGCATGATCTGGTCTTGCGAGCGGGCGAGTGCCGACAGGGCCAGTCCGAGGAGTGCGGAGGCTACACAGGTCGCGGCCACGGTGACGAACAGTTCGACGTCGACGTTGCCCAGCACCACGGCGCCCGACAGCGGTCTGCCCCAGCCGACCACCGAGATCACCGTTGCGATTGCGGCCTGCACGATCGCGAACGCGCTGAACACCACGATCTTGGCGCCCAGATATGCCCCGGTCGACAGACCGACCGCCTGTTCGCGGCGGAAGATGGGACGCTCGCCGATG
Organism: Mycobacterium sp.; assembly: GCA_035693385.1. GTDB lineage: Bacteria > Actinomycetota > Actinomycetes > Mycobacteriales > Mycobacteriaceae > Mycobacterium. Next base: position 5,849 of record DASSGQ010000365.1, on the reverse strand, counting down.
AGGTCGCGAATGGTCAGCGCGGTGCCCATGAATACCGCGCCGACATTCAGCATGACCAGAATCTGGTCGGGCTGCGCGGGATTATTGCCCAGCGGGTCTGACATTCCGTATCCGCTGTTGCCGCGCACGGTGAGGGTGAGGATTCCAATGAGGAACGGCAGCAGCGCCAGGAAGACTGTGTAGCCGCGGTCGGAGACCACCAGCCGCACCTGGCGGCGCGCGATCGTGGAGAACTGGTGGAACACGTCGGTGTGCACCGGTTCGCCCAAGTCGCCCGGGCTGACGTCGGACGCAGGTGCCGGCGGCGGTTGGTTTTCGGCCAGGAAGCGACGGTTGGCCTCATCGGGATCGGCGCCCACCTGGGCGAAGATGTCCGCCCAGTTGGTGGTTCCCATCGCCGCGCCGATCTGGCTGGGCGGGCCCAAGAATGCCGTCTTGCCGCCGGGGGCGACCAGCAACAGCTGGTCGCAGACATCGAGGTAGGACACCGAGTGGGTGACGATCAGGACCACACGGCCGGCGTCGGCCAGCTGCCGCAGCATCATCATCACCTGGCGATCCAGCGCGGGATCCAGGCCGGTGGTCGGCTCGTCAAGGATTAACAGCGACGGTCCGGTGAGCAGCTCTAATGCCACCGAGGCGCGTTTGCGCTGGCCGCCGGACAGCTTGTCGACGCGGGTGTCGGCGTGCTTGGTCAACTCGAGCTCCTCGAGGACCTGCGCGACGACCTGTTCGCGGTCGGCCTTGCTGGTGTCGGGCGGCAGGCGCAGTTCGGCGGCATAGCCCAGGGCCTGGTTAACGGTCAGCTGGCGGTGCACGACGTCGTCCTGCGGGACCATCCCGATGCGGCTGCGCATGGACGCGTACTCGGCGTGGATGTTGTGGCCCTCGAACGTCACCGTGCCCGAGCTGGGGCTGGTGTATCCGGCGATCAGCCGCGACAGCGTGGTCTTGCCGGCGCCCGACCCGCCGATGATGGCGGTCAGCGTCCCGGGACGGGCGGTCAGCGTGATGTGGTCGAGCAGTTGCTTTCCGTGGTCGACCGTGTAGCAGACGGAGTTCACTTCCAGGCCGCCGGTGCGCGTCGCGGCCTCGGTGCGGCGGACCAACGTGTCGCGGGCGAACACCAGGTCGACGTTGCCGATGGTGACCACGTCGCCCTCGGTCAGCAGCGCCGACCCGACCCGGACACCGTTGACGAAGGTCCCGTTGACGCTGTGCGCGTCGCGGATCTCGGTGCCCAGCGGCGTCTGGGTCAAGAATGCGTGATGGCGCGAGGCCAGGACGTCCTGAATGACGATGTCGTTGTCGGTGGCCCGGCCGATGGTGACCGACTCCGTCGGCTTCGGCAGCGCACCGGACCGGGACGGCAATAACGCCTGGAACATTTTGGTCGCCAGGCTGCCCACCTCGGGTGGCTTGGCAACGCTGGGCGACATGTGGGTGTGCGGTGCCGCCTGCGGCGCCCCCGCGGCGGCCATCGGCGGGTGCAGCTGGAAGTTGGGTGGCGGTGGCGGCGCGCCGGTCGGATGCGCGGGTGGCCGCCCCCCACCGCTGGTCGGATACACGGGTTGGCCCGGCGGCGGGTGCGGACCGACGTGCGGTCGCCGCCCCGCCGGCGAGGCCCATTGCGGCCCTCGGCCTGGAGTGGCGGGCGGGGGCGCGGGCGGAGCCGCGACGGGAGGACCCGGCTGACCCGACGTCTGCGAGGCCGGCCACGGTGCCGCCGACGCCGGAGCCGCCACGGGTATGCCCATCGACTCGGTGCGGGGCGGGCGTCCGGCCATCCCTTGATGGCGCCCGACCTCGAAGGTCAGCTGTGGACCGTCGGGGTTTCCGATGTTGACGCTCTGGCCGTCGTGGATGTCGACCACCGGCACGCGGCGGCCGTTGGCGAAGGTGCCGTTGAGCGAGCCGTTGTCGATCGCCAGCCACCTGCCCTGGTCGAAGCGCAGCAATAGGTGGGCGCGCGAAATCAGTGGGTGCGTGATGCGCATGTCGGCGCGCAGATCGCGCCCCACCACCACGTCGTGACCCGCCGCGAAGGTGCGTTCGGAGCCGTCATGGCGGACGGTCAACGTCGGCGGGGCTGGTGGAGTCATTACCACAACTCTAGCCGGTGGGAGGGCTTTCACCCGGTAGCGTCGGGGGCCCCTGTCACGACGCAGTGGGTCCGGCTGTAGATCGTCGGCATGCACCGATTGCAGTGCGTACACGCCGAATGGACGCTGTGCCGGGCGCCGTCGGCGACGATCCGATTGATCAGGTCGGGCTCGGCCAGCAGCGCCCGGGCCATCGCGACGAACTGGAAACCCTCGGTCATCGCGAGGTCCATCGTTTCGCGGTTGGTGATACCGCCGAGCAGAATCAGCGGCATCGTCAGCTCGGCGCGGAACAGCTTGGCGTCGCGCAAGAGGTACGCGTCGCGGTAGGGGTACTCGCGGAGGAACTTCTTGCCTGTCATGCGCATGCCCCAGCGCAGCGGCGGCTTGAAAGCGCCCGCGAACTCCTTGACGGGGGCGTCGCCGCGGAACAGGTACATCGGGTTGACCAGCGAGCTGCCGGCGGTGAGCTCGATCGCGTCCAGCCCGCCGTCGTCCTGCAGCCAGGTGGCGGTAGTCAGCGACTCTTCGATGGTGATGCCGCCGCGGACACCGTCGGCCATGTTCAGCTTGGCGGTGACCGCGATCTTCGCTCCCTCTTTGTCCACGGCGCGACGAACGGCCATCACCATTCCGCGGGCCACCCTGGCGCGGTTTTCCAGTGATCCGCCGAATTCGTCGTCGCGACGGTTGAGCAGCGGTGACAGAAACGCGCTCGCCAGATAGTTGTGGCCTAAATGGATTTCGACCGCATCGAGGCCGGCGTCGATGGCGAGCCGCGCGGCGTTTGCGTGCGCGGCCACCACGTTGTCGATGTCGTCGCGGGTCGCCTTCTTGGCGAACCGCATCCCGATCGGGTTGAAGAAGCGCACCGGCGCCAGGGCGGTGGCCTTGTTGGAGCGGGCGTCGGCCACCGGGCCGGCGTGGCCGATCTGTGCGCTGACCGCGGCGCCCTCGGCGTGGATCGCCTCGGTCAGCCGCCGCAATCCGGGCACCGCTTCGGGTCGCATCCAGATCCCGTTGCCGCCGGTGCGCCCGCCGGGGGAGACGGCGCAGTAGGCGACGGTCGTCATGCCGACCCCGCCGGCCGCCGGCCGCCGGTGGTACTCGATGAGGTCGTCGGTCACCAGCGCGTCGGGCGTGCGCGCTTCGAATGTCGCGGCTTTGATGACACGGTTGCGCAGCGTCAGCGGACCCAGCCTGGCCGGACTGAATACGTCCGGGACGTCGGACATGCGGGCAGCGTACCGCGGCGGGCGTGCCAGACTGTCAGGCGTGGGCGCAATCACGCTGGACGGCAAGGCCACCCGCGACGAGATCTTCGTCGACCTGAAGGAACGGGTGGCGGCACTGACCGCATCGGGTCGCATACCCGGACTGGGCACCATCCTGGTCGGCGACGACCCCGGCTCGCAGGCCTACGTGCGGGGCAAGCACGCCGACTGCGCGAAGGTCGGCATCACGTCGATTCGTCGTGACCTGCCCGCCGACATCAGCGCCGCTCAGCTCGACGAGACCATCGACGAACTCAACGCCAACCCCGAATGCACCGGCTACATCGTCCAGTTGCCGCTGCCCAGGCATCTCAACGAGAACGCAGCTCTGGAGCGCGTCGACCCGGACAAGGACGCCGACGGGCTGCACCCGACCAACCTCGGCCGGCTCGTGCTGATGGAACCGGCGCCGCTGCCGTGCACCGCGCGCGGCATCGTGCACCTGCTGCGTCGCTACGACGTCGAGATCGCCGGGGCGCACGTGGTGATCATCGGGCGTGGTGTGACGGTCGGGCGCCCGTTGGGGCTGCTGCTGACCCGTCGCTCCGAGAACGCGACCGCGACGTTGTGCCACACCGGAACTCGCGACCTGCCCGCGTTGACCCGGCAGGCGGACATCATCGTGGCCGCCGTCGGTGTGCCGCACCTGCTGACCGCCGACATGGTGCGTCCCGGCGCCGCGGTCGTCGACGTCGGCGTCAGCCGCACCGAGAGCGGACTCGTCGGCGACGTGCATCCCGACGTGTGGGAGGTGGCCGGCCACGTGTCGCCGAATCCCGGTGGCGTCGGCCCGTTGACCCGGGCGTTTTTGTTGACCAACGTCGTTGAGCTGGCCGAGGGGCGATGAGCGCGCGGGCCATTCAGCGGGGGTCTATCGGGACCGCGCTTCGGGCGCAGTGGCCGATCGTGGTGGTGGGGATGATCTTCGTGACGGCTTTCGTGTGGGTGGGCGCCAAGTTCTGGCGTCGAGGCGCCCTGCTGATCGGCATCGGAGCCGGGGTGGCGGCGGTCCTGCGCTTGGTGTTGTCCGACGAGCGTGCCGGATTGTTGGTCGTCCGCGGTAAGGGCATCGACTTCGCGACGACAGCGACGGTCGCGGCGGCGATGGTCTATATCGCGTGGACCATCGACCCGCTGGGCACCGGCTAAATCCCTGGCATCCCCGGGACTTGCGGCAGGCCATGCACGTTGCCGCCCGCCAGGTTTGCGATCTCCTGCGGGCAGTACACCTGAATCGCGATGGTGGTGAACATCCGCGCCATCTGCGGTGACATGCCCCGGTGGCTGACGCTGGCCGCGACGGCGGCGAAGTTTCCGCCTGGCTGGGCGAGCATCGGGCAGATCGCCTGGCCTACGGCCATCGCGTTTCCCGGTTCGCCGAACTCGACGCCGGCGTGGTTCAGCGCGTCGATGAAGTCGTCGTCGGCGGGGTCCGCCTCGGCCGGCGCCGTGAATGCCGCCGCCGCGGTGACCAGGGCTGCGGCCAGCGCCAGCAGGCGAATGGTCAGCGGCTGATGGCGATACAACCGGATCCATCGTTGAGCTATTACCGGTGCCTTCATGCCAGCCTCCCCATCCGCATCTGAGTGCACATGGGACACTCAAATCACGTTAGGAACTCTGGTCTATAACTGTCACATTTACAACACAGTGCGATAAAGCTTTGCCCAATAAGCGTTTTGTAAGGGCCGCGCACGCACAGCATCGGTTAATGGGCGAAAGCCCGTGCAGGAGCGGCCGACCGGGTCTGCTCCTTCCACCGACGGATCGACGCCACACTGTGATCTGACACGTGCTGAGAGGCCGGATTTTCGCCTGCTGGATGGTTAAGAATCCGGGCCATGACGACGAATCGCGGCCGTCGGTCGGACCTTTCCTGCCAGCGGGGCATCTCGCGCCAGACGTTTCTTCGCGGCGCCGCCGGAATGCTAGCGAGCGGAGCGGTTTTCGGCACCGCGCGGGCCGCCGCGGACCCTGCCGCCGGCTGGGGCGGTTTGGCCTCCTCGATCGGAGGCAGCGTGGTGTTGCCCGCCAATGGCGCTCAATTCGCCACGGGCAAACAAGTTTTCAATTCGTTCTATAACAACTCCAATCCCGCTGCGGTGGTAACGGTCTCGTCGCAATCGGACGTGCAGAGGGCCGTCGCGTTCGCAACGGCCAACGGGCTCAAGGTCGCCCCGCGCGGCGGGGGGCATTCGTACATCGGCGCGTCGACCGCCAACGGCACAATGGTGCTGGACCTGCGCGGGCTCCCCGGCGGGCCGAACGTCGACGGCGGCAGCGTCACGGTCGCGCCGGCGACCGATCTGTACGCGGTTCACCAGGCATTGGCCGGCGCCGGGCGCGCGATTGCCACCGGCAGTTGCCCAACCGTCGGCATCGCGGGGCTGGCGCTGGGCGGTGGGATCGGGCCCGATTGCCGGCATGCGGGCCTGACTTGTGATGCGCTGCAGTCGGCCACCGTGGTGTTGCC
>DASSGQ010000364.1:0-2311 GCA_035693385.1 Mycobacterium sp. | reverse complement strand
AGCGCCGGCCGAGGATGACGCACAGCGCGCGCAGCAGGGCCAGCGAGGCCAGCAACTGCAGCACCAGCAGGCTGATCGCCGGCCCCGTCCAGTCCAGCGGCGCCAGCCGGATGATCGCGCCGGCGACCAGGAAGGCGGCCGGCATCACGTGGCCGTCATGGTCGTCGAACAGGTACGACGGCGATAACATGCCCTGGGTGCCGGCCTTCCCGATGAGAATGAGGTCGTCCCAGTAGAAGTAACCGCCGAACGCCAGCACCGCGCGTATCCCCAGCTGCACCGTGATCAGCGCGGCGGCGGCGACGGCAACCGGAGGTAGGCGGGTCGCCCGCACCGCCCGCCGGTATGGTGTCCTGGTGCGCGCACTGGTTACCGGGGCAGCCGGTTTCATCGGGTCGACGCTAGTCGACCGTCTGCTGGCCGATGGTCACACGGTCGTGGGACTGGACAATTTCGCGACCGGGCGAACGTCCAACATCGAGTATCTGGCCGGCAACCCCGCGTACGTTTTCGTGCAGGCCGACATCGTGACCGCCGATCTGCTCGCCATCCTGGGCGAGCACCAGCCGGAGGTGGTGTTCCACCTGGCGGCGCAAATCGACGTGCGGCGCTCGGTGGCCGATCCCCAATTCGACGCTTCGGTCAACGTCATCGGCACGGTGCGCCTGGCCGAAGCCGCACGGTCCACCGGTGTCCGCAAAGTCGTGCATACCTCGTCGGGGGGATCCATCTACGGCACCCCGTCGCAGTTCCCGACCCCCGAGACGGTTCCCACCGACCCGGCATCGCCATACGCGGCGGGCAAGATGACAGGCGAGATCTACCTGAACACCTTTAGACACCTGTATGGGTTGGATTGCTCACACATCGCGCCCGCCAACGTCTACGGCCCCCGCCAGGACCCGCACGGCGAGGCGGGCGTGGTGGCGATCTTCGCGCAAGCGCTGCTCTTGGGTAAGCCCACCAAGGTGTTCGGCGACGGCACCAACACCCGCGACTACGTGTACGTCGACGACGTCGTGAACGCCTTCGTCAAGGCATCCGGGCCGGTGGGCGGTGGGCAGCGTTTCAACATCGGCACCGGAATAGAAACCTCGGACCGCCAACTGCATTCGGCGGTGGCCGCGGCCGTCGGGGGGCCCGACGACCCGGAGTTCGCTCCTGCGCGCCTCGGCGATCTGCGGCGGTCGTCTCTGGACAACGGCTTGGCCGAACGGGTTTTGGGCTGGCACCCGCAAGTTCAACTCGACGAGGGTGTCCGCCGCACGGTCGAGTATTTCCGAAAGCTGCAGACGGTCTAGCTGTACTCGGGCGCCTGTGCGCCCTCCAACGCCACAGCGCGGGCCAGTCGCGCGTAGCGCAACTCCAAGTCTTTGAACCGCATGTAGGTGCTCAGCGTCGTGAAGCTGAACGCCATGATCAACGCGTAGAGCATCAGGTCGCTGCCGCGGCCTATGCCGAACCAGTGTGCGACCACCGTGGTGTCGCCGGGCCGGAGCACGGCATAGACGCCGGCCAATACGAACGCGATATATCCGACCTTGACCCAGGCCCGGGACCGCGCATTCCTGCGGGACCGCAGCAGATAGACCAGCAATGCGATGATCGACCCGATCAGCAGCACCTGGATCCAATTCATCCTTCAGTCCCTTTCATCTGGGAATCCTCCCTCGCAGGAACCCGTCGAAGATGATGTTCACGCCGTTGAGCAGGGGCTGGCCCTTCGATTTCGAATACTCCGTGTACAGCACCTCGACCGGCTGTTCAACCACCCGCCAACGATTTTCGGCGATCAACATCACGAACTCATTGGCATGACTCATGCCACTCATGGTGATGTTCAGGCCGTCGGCGACCGTCCTGTTGAACACCCGCAGCCCATTGTTGGTGTCGGTTAAGCCAAGCCGCCGACCGCGCCGGCTCAGCCGTGCAGCGGATTGCAGGACAACGCGTTTCAGAAACGGCGGTCGGCTGCCCTGTTGCCTGCCGAATCGGGTCCCGATGACGACGTCGACGTCACCGATGCAGAGCCGGTCGATCATCGCGATCAGGTCTTTGACGCGATGCTGACCGTCGGCGTCGAACGTGGCAAAGACCTGCGCGCCAGGCTGTTTGCGGGCGTACTCGACGCCGGTCTGGATGGCCGCACCCTGGCCAAGGTTGATGGGATGGCGCACCAGATGTGCGCCGGATCGCCTGGCGATCTCGCCGGTGTCGTCGGTGCTCCCGTCGTCGACGCAGACGACGTTGTCGAAGACCAAGCGCACATCGGCGATCACCTCGGCGATGACGGCGGCTTCGTCGAAGGCGG
>DASSGQ010000363.1:0-2098 GCA_035693385.1 Mycobacterium sp. | reverse complement strand
CGACCAGCATGGCCGAAGAGTTCGCGGGCGACCCGACGGCCGATTGCACAGCAAGAGCAGACAATGCGCCCTCGGTTGTGCTCAGCGGATCGGGTACGGCAACAACGGCCGACCCCATCAGAACGCCGGCCCATCCCGCCTTCGCCGCAGCGGCGAGCGACGTCGCGCGGGCCGGCGCCGTTGCCACCACGAGCGGCGAGCTGCCGACCGAGCCGCTGATCGTGACCGCCGAGCGGAGCGTCGGGCTGGCGGCACGCAACTGGTCCGCCCAGAAGCGAGAGTCGGGAATCCAGACCGTGTTGGCTGGCAATACGCCCAGCGATTGGACTGCCGCACTTGGGTTTTCCTGATCGACCGTGACCGTGACGCACTTTCCGTTCACGGTCGGCCTGGTCGCAACCCACGCGTCGGCGACGGCCTGGGTCGCCGCTTGCACCTGCGGCGCAGTAATGACGCTGAGCGGCACTCCGTTCAAGCAGGGGTGAGAGCTTGTCGCGGCGGCAGGTCGTCCGGACGGTTGGCCCGTTCGCAAGACCGTGATGGTCACCGCTGCCGCGGCGATCACGACAGCCACGGCGGCTATCAAGGCGACGCGCCGACCTCTGTGTGATGAAGGAGCCCGAAGACGGGCACGGCTTGCGATCCGAGCACTGTGCCTGCCAGTCATCGCAAGTGGCGCCTCCAAGGCCAGCTAGACCCGGACGGGCGGAGTTGCCCGATCACCGTGGATATCCGCGGGATACTACTCATCATCTTCAGGAAGTACGAGACACCTACGACGCGGCATCGGGCGTTCGGGTCGGCGAATGTAACCAGTGGTACCAGCACGATCACCGTGCGAATACCGATCGCCTGCGTTGTGGCCTAGCTGTACGCCGAGCGACCTACCCGAACTTCAACCGGTGGATTTGTCACTCGCCAGTTACTGACAGCCGCGATTTCGCGGTCCGTATCCGAATGGTGATCCTCCGCGGTCGGCACTTTTCGGGTGCCTCGCGATTCCGGGCGTCGCGTCCGGGCGCACGGTTGGTGCTGGTGGGACTGCTGAGAAGCCCAACCGTCAAGATCATCAGCGGACGCGTGATCTACGCTGCCGGACGTGCCCAGACGTGCTACCCGGACAGCGCCCACGGTGATCCTGCACGGACTGCACGGCAACGAACCCGAACACTGGCAAACCTGGCTGGCCGCGCAGTTGCAGGACACCGGCCGCGAGGTTCGATATCCCGAACTACCCGATGTGAACCAACCCGAGCGGCTGGCGTGGCTCGAGGTCCTCCGCACCACCCTCGATGGCTTGACCGATGGAGAATTCGACGTCGTCTGTCATTCGCTCGGCTGCCTGCTGTGGCTGCACCACGTCGCCGGCGGTACGAGTGCGCCGCGACCCGCGCGCGTGGCTCTTGTCGCCCCACCGTCCCCGCGCTCGACGGTTCCGGAGCTGGCGGACTTTCTGCCCGTCCCGTTGGTTATTGACGAACTGCGCCGGGCGGCCGACGGAACTGTGCTGGCCTGCGGAACGGATGATCCCTACTGCCCCGAGGGTGCACAGGTCGCCTATGGACTTCCGTTGCGGCTGCCGACAACAGTGGTACCCGGCGGTGGCCATCTGAACGTGGCGGCCGGATATGGACCATGGCCGGCCATGCTGGACTGGTGCGGCCGAGACAAGCTGGCGTTCCTGGTGTGAGCCACTAGCTGCCTCGTCGTCTGCGGGCGGCGGCGGCTTGAGCGGCGTACCGATCTGGCCGCGGATACCCGACGGCCACGAGCGTCAGCCCCTGGGCGGCAGCAACCGCGATCTCGTGGGCCCGGGAGGTGCGGGCCAGCAGGGTGCTCACCCACTCTGGTGGGCGACGGCCATCACCGACCGCAAGCAACGCCCCGACCAACGATCGCACCATGGAATGGCAAAACGCGTCGGCTTGGGCAGTGCAGCTCACCTCCCCACAGGACTCACGGCGGACGTCGAGCGATTGCAGTGTCCGAATCGTCGAACTGCCCATCCGCGGACGGCAGAACGCGGCGAAGTCGTGCTCGCCGAGCAAGCACTCCGCGCTGCGGGCCATCGCGCTGACATCCAACCGACGGCGCCAAC
>DASSGQ010000362.1:0-6327 GCA_035693385.1 Mycobacterium sp. | reverse complement strand
GAAATCGCCAAGCCAATCACCGAACTCACCGACGACGAATTCGGAATGGTGCTCGACATCAACGTCCTGGGGACGTTCCGGTTCACCAAGGCAGCAGTGCCCGCCCTGGCAGCGGCCAACGGCAGCGCGATCGTGAATCTGTCCTCCGTCGCCGGCACCGCGGGCAGCCCGTTACTCACCGCGTACTGCGCATCGAAAGGCGCCGTCATCCGCTTCACCGAATCCGCGGCGGTCGAGCTTCGGGGGGCCGGGATTCGCGTCAACGCGGTGTGCCCGGGCTTGATCCAGACCGAGATGGCCGACCGGCTGGTCGCGCCGATCGAAGCGGTCATGCCGATCACCTTCGACGAGCTCGTCAACCTCAAGCAGGGCCGCCTCGGCACCCCCGAGGAGGTGGCCGAGACCGTCGCCTTCCTCGCCTCGGACGAAGCGGGTTTCGTCACCGGCGCCCACTACCTCGTCGACGGCGGCATGACCGCCAGCCTTTTCTAGGAGAGCAACCATGACCAATGCGCAATCCAGCCACAGCGCGGCCGAGGCCGCTTCCGGCTCGCTGGCCGGGAAGGTCGCCGTGATCACCGGCGCGGCTCGCGGTATCGGTCGCCAGATCGGCCGGGTCTACGCCGCCCACGGCGCGACCGTGGTGCTGTCCGACGTCGACGAGGCAGCCGCCGAGGCGGCCGCCAGCGAGCTGCCGGGGGCGGCGGCGTTCCGCTGCGACGTACGTGACCAGAACAGCGTCGCCGAACTCTTCGAGCGGGCCGGCAACGAGTACGGCAAGGTCGACATCGCCGTCGCCAACGCCGGAATCGCCACGGTTTCACCGCTGCTGGAGATGTCCTTCGACACCTGGCGCACCATGATGTCGATCAACCTGGACGGCGTTTTCCTGACCGTGCAGCACGCGGCGCGGGCGATGATCGCCACCCAGACCGCGGGATCCATCATCACGATGGCATCGGTGACGGCGATGGCGGGCGTTCCGCTGGTCGGGCACTATGCGGCGGCGAAGGCCGCCGTCGTGAGCTTGACCAAGACGGCGGCGCTCGAACTGCGGCCGACCGGAATCAGAGTGAACGCGGTTCTGCCGGGCTTTGCCGAGACCGAACTCGTCACGGCCAACCGCCAGCGGTACGAGGCTGGATTGGGCGTCGACTTCGATGGCCTGATCCGACAGGGCCAGGGAGGTTATGTCACCGTGGAAGACGTGGCCGCCCTGGCGCTCTTCCTCGCGGGCGACCGGTCGAGGTTCTGCACCGGCGGCGCCTTCGTGATGGATGGCGGGCTCACCGCGAGCCTCATCTGACTGTCGCTCAGTAGTGGTAGGTGTCCGTCGGAGCGGGCGAGTGAACCCGTTCGTCCTCGAACTCGGACACCTCGATGCCATAGGCGCGGGCCAGCTTGAGGATCTTGGTGGCCCGGGCGATGCGCGGCAGGTCGGAGCCGTTGCGGATCTCTCCCCCGTCGCGTTCGAACTCGGCGAAAAACTCCTTTGCCCAAGCGATTTCGTCCTGTGACGGGGACAGTCCCTCGTTCACCACGGCGCATTGGTCCGGCGTGAGGCAGATCTTGCCGGTCATCCCGAATTCGACGGAAACCGCCGTCGCCTCGATGAGCTTCAACGCGTTGGAGCCGATCGTCGGCCCGTCGATCGCACTGGGCAGGTTGGCCGCCTTGGCCGCGATCGTGAACCGCGACCGCGCGTAAGCCAGGGTGGTCGGCTCTTCTCCGAATCCGGTGTCACGGCGGAAATCGCCGATGCCGAAGGCCAGCCGGAAGGTCCCCTTGGCCGCGGCGATTTCGGTGATGCGCTCTAAGCCCCGGGCCGTTTCGACCAGCGCCACGATGGGCACGTTGGGCAGCCGCTGCGCGGTCTCGGTGACGTGGTCCACCGATTCGACCATCGCCAGCATCACGCCGCCGATCGGGGTGCCGGCCAGCGCCGCCAAATCGTCCGCCCACCACGGGGTGCCGAAGCCGTTGACCCGGACCCAGTCCGTGTTGTCGGCGGTGAGCCACCGCACCACGTTGTCGCGGGCGGCTTGCTTGTCTTTGGGCGCGACCGCGTCCTCGATGTCGAGCACCACGATGTCGGCGCGCGAGTGCGCCGACGACTGGAATCGATCGGCATGGGCGCCATTGACCAGGAGCCAACTGCGGGCGAGAACAGGATCGATGCGTGAGCCGATGTCGGCGGGATCCGCCGCGGGACCGTCCACGTGTTCATACATTGCGTGATCTGTCGTCATCTTCATCCCGTGGGTGTTGGCGCGTGTTCCCTAAACCGTAGCGGCATGCCCGGAGCGGGGAGATCGGGATGCCCCGCATCCACTTCGGCGGACCGTACTTTCCGTAGTCTCGGTGACGTGAGCGTCACACCGGACACGACCGTCGCGTTACAACACCGGTTCTTGCGCGAGTTGCCGGAGATGGCCGTGCGCTGGCAGGCGGACACGGCTCCCGACTTGCGGCTGCTCGTCCTCAACGAGCGGCTGGCCTCAGACCTCGGCCTCGATAGCGCATGGCTGCAAACCTCCGATGGGCTGCGTTTCCTGGCGGGCAACCTGGTCCCCGAGGGTGCCGCACCGGTGGCTCAGGCCTACGCCGGGCATCAGTTCGGCGGCTTCGTCCCGCGGTTGGGCGACGGGCGGGCGCTGCTGCTGGGCGAGCTCGTCGACGACGACGGCCGCATGCGTGACATCCACCTCAAAGGCTCCGGCCCCACCCCGTTCGCCCGCGGTGGTGACGGCCTGGCCGCGGTGGGACCGATGCTGCGCGAATACCTGGTCAGTGAGGCGATGCACGCGTTGGGCGTCCCCACGACGCGCTCGCTGGCGGTAGTGGCTACCGGCCGCTCGGTCCAGCGCGACACGCTACTGCCCGGCGCCGTGCTCGCCCGCGTCGCCAGCAGCCACCTGCGGGTCGGCAGCTTCCAGTACGCAGCATCGACCGGCGATATAAACCTGCTGCGGCGCCTGGCCGACCACGCTATCGCCCGGCACCATCCGGGCGCGGCGGAGGCAGACCGGCCCTACGTCGCGCTGTTCGAAGCGGTGGTCGCCGCCCAGGCATCGCTCATCGCCCGATGGATGCTGATCGGCTTCGTCCACGGGGTGATGAATACCGACAACATGACGATCTCGGGCGAAACCATCGACTACGGACCCTGCGCCTTCATGGAGGCCTACGATCCCGATACGGTCTTCAGTTCGATCGACTCCTGGGGGCGCTACGCCTACGGCAACCAGCCCGCCATCGCCGGCTGGAACCTCGCCCGGTTCGCCGAATCCCTTCTTCCGTTGCTTGCCGACGACGTCCAGGACGCGATCGCGATCGCCGAGGAGTCGTTCGGGGTCTTCGGCCCCGAGTACGAGTCGGTGTGGTCGTCCGGCATGCGCGCCAAGCTGGGTTTGTCCGCGCACCTCGGAGCCGATGTCGTCACGACGTTGGTGGACGAGTTGCTGCCCCTGCTGAGGCAGAGCAACGTCGACTACACGTCGTTCTTCCGCCACCTCGGCCAGGCGGCCCGGCGGGGCGCGGAATCGGATGCCGAACCCGCGCGCGGCCTCTTCATCGACCTGGCCGGCTTCGACGACTGGATGTCGCGCTGGCGGGCCCTGGGTCCGGACGCCGAATTGATGGACCGCACCAACCCGATCTACATTCCGCGCAACCATCTGGTCGAGGAGGCGCTCACCGCGGCGACGGCCGGCGATCTCGATCCGCTCGGGACGCTCCTTGCCGCGGTGACCGCCCCGTGCGACAAGCGACCGGGGCTCGAGCGTTACGCCAGTCCCGCGCCGGAGGACTTCGGCACCTATCAAACCTTCTGCGGGACCTGATTCACCAACTGCGGCATCGCCGATGCGCTTGCACCAGTTGACATTCGCGCCAAATACAACTACGTGGTTGTCACCAGATCGTGGCGATCAAGTCAGACCCGTGCGAGAGTTCCAGCATGACTGCAAGCGTCGCGGTGATCGGGGCGGGCCCGGCCGGGCTGATCGCGGCGCGTTGGCTGCTGTCGCAGGGGTTCGAGCCGACGATCTTCGAACGGGAAACCATGCTCGGCGGGCAGTGGGCGGGCCTGGACGGCCGAAGCGGCGTGTGGCCCAGCATGCATACGAATAGCAGTCGCGTCCTCACGACCTTCAGCGACCTCGAGCACGACACCGACCTCGTCTACCCGTCCAACCGTGAGATTCTCGACTATTTGCGCCGCTATGCCGAAACCTTCGGCCTTGCTTCGCGCATCCAGTTCGGCACACGAGTCGAACTCCTCAGCCGAGGAAACAGACGCGACGGGTCCGGATGGATCGTGCGTCACGCCGGCACCGACACGCGCTTCGAGCGAGTGGTAGTGGCGACGGGCAGGTTCCACTCCCCCGCCATCCCCTATGTGCCGGGACTGGAGACATTCGCCGGGTCCGCGGAAGCGAAATCTACCTACCACTACCGAGGGGCCTCCGCTTATCAAGGCAAGCGCGTTCTGGTGGCGGGCTGCGCGATCAGCGCCCTCGAGATCGCGTCAGAACTCGCCCAACTCGGAACGGCACGCGTCGTGCTGACCCAGCGGCGCCAGAGGTACGTCCTGCCCAAGTTCGCCGCCGGAGTCCCCTCCGATCACCGCATCTATACGCGATACGGCACGCTGGCGAACGAGACGCTGCCGGCGGCCGAGATCGACCGGCAACTGAAGGAGATCGTCCTCGCGTCGAGCGGGAGCCCCGAGCAGTACGGCGCGCCGACGCCGGACCCGTCCCTCTTCGTGGCCGGGGTCACCCTCAACCAGCACTACCTACCGCTGGTGGCGGAGGGCCGGATCACGGTGCGTCCCTGGATGGAGTCGATTGCTGGCTCCACGGTGGCCTTCGGCGACGGGCACGCCGAGGAATTTGACGGCATCGTGTTCGGTACCGGATTCAACCTGCATCTGCCCTTCCTGGATGAAGACATCCAACGGATCCTCGACCTCGACGCGGTGCATATGGACGCCCACCACTACACGTTCCATCCCGACCTTCCGGGGCTGGCCTTTATGGGCATGTGGGACCAGTCGGGCGGATACTTTGTGCCGCTTGAACTTCAAGCCAGGTGGGTCGCGTACACGTGGGGCGGCACCATCTCGTCGCCTACGGAAAGCAACCAGCGATTGGCGATCAAGGCTTATCGCTCGAAGCGAGGGACGTCACAGAAGACCCGGATGAATCTGGTGGCCGTGAACTTTGCCCGCGCCGCCGGGGTGGAGCCGGCGGTCGACAACTGGCCGCACCTGCGGCGAGCCCTCCTGTTCGGTCCGCTGGCACCGAGTTGTTTTCGGCTCGAAGGCCCGGACGCGGCGGCCGATGCGCCGACCCGGTTCGCACGCGACGCCGCGGCCTTCGGTGCGATCGTGTCCAACGAGCTGACCGAGCGTGAACGGAGTCAGTGGTCGCTCGTGGAAACTGCCTCCACCCGGGGCCAACCGTAGATCGGCGCAGTCGTTCCTCGAGTGCATGCTCACGACCGCCCGCCCGTCAGCGGGCCGGCGGGGCTCGGGGTCCGGCGCGTCGCGCCCCAGAGCCCGACGCCGACACCGACGACCGCACCACCCAGCCCGACGAGCCGCTGCGCGGGCTTCAACTCACGATGGACGCTCATCCCGCCGAGCAGGTCGGCCGCGTCGGCGCCGCCGGAAGCTAGGAACCAGCCTCGGGTGTCCTTGCCGCGAAGCGCGGCCGCCACCAGCAGTCCACCGATCAACGCATCGCGATAGCCCATTGACCGCAGCAGCAGTCGCGCCGTCGGCGTCGGCTCCTCCGGATCGCCCCAGAGCCGATTCGCGCGCAGCGGGTCGACGAGGAAGGAGACGCCCGAGGCGAATCGGATGCTGCCGGCGAGGAGCGCGGCCCGGTCGATTGACATGGCCGCAGCCTAAATGGAAATCGCTTATTTGGCATCGGTTCAACAGGAATAGCGCCGTTCCGGTCAGGTACGCTATTTGTCAAATGTTGAAAAGGCGGTTTTCAGATAACGACTCCGGGCGGCCGGTCGCTGTAGAAGCATACGCCGGCAGTTCGCGATTCAGCGAGATTGCGCCGCCAATGGATTTCGGCAAACTTATTTCAGGTAATTCAAATTTGCCTGTGCAGCGACTTGCGGGTCGAAGATCCACCTGCCGTCGCAGTTGATACCCCATAAACTCGATCTTGATGAGTGCCACGGCGCGTTCGCTGGAACGGCATTCCAGCCAATATGGAACCGGCTCTGCTGTGCGCGCAATCGTGATTCGATCGACCCCCGGATTCACGAAAGCGGGTGTACGCGAACGGTTAGCGGATTATTTTG
>DASSGQ010000361.1:0-11167 GCA_035693385.1 Mycobacterium sp. | reverse complement strand
GGTGGTACAGGAGGTGTCGGCGGTGACGCGGGCTTGCTGTTTGGCAACGGCGGCGCTGGCGGCTCCGGAGGCAGCGCTACCACCGGCGGCGCCGGCGGCAACGGTGGACGCGCCGCACTACTAATTGGTTTCGGCGGAAATGGTGGCAACGGCGGGGCCGGGACAACAACCTCGGGCCCCGGCGGCCAAGGCGGCGACGGCGGGCAACTGATCGGGGTGCCGGGCAAGCCCGGCACGTAACCAGCAGACGTAAAAGCCCCCGCACGCTCGGCGTGTCGGGGGCTTTTGCGTCTCCTGGCGGGACCGGTTGTTTCCTTGAATTCACAATGGTTTGTAAGTGATGGCGATATGATCAGCTAACTGATTTGTCAGCAATCCGACCTGACGAAGCCGGATCGTCACGCCTGAATACCCATCACTTATATGGGAGGCTTCAGTTGTCGTACGTGATCGCGGCGCCGGAATTTGTGACAGCAGCGGCTTCGGATTTGGCCAACATCGGTTCGGCCGTCAGCCAGGCCAACGCGGCAGCTTCGGTCCAGACGTCGAGCGTGTTGGCAGCCGGTGCCGACGAGGTATCGGCGGCCATAGCCTCGCTTTTCGGCGCGCATGGACAGGCCTATCAGGCGCTCAGCGCTCAGGCCACGGACTTTCACCAGCAGTTTGTCCAGCTCATGACTGCGGGTGCAGGACAATACGCCAGCACCGAGGCCGCCAATGCCAACCCGCTGGTGGCCATCGAGCAGCAACTGCTCGGCGTGATCAATACGCCCACCCAACTGCTTTTGGGACGCCCGCTGATCGGCAACGGCGCCAACGCGGCGGCGGGCTCTGGGGCCAACGGCGGGGATGGCGGATTGCTGTGGGGCAATGGCGGCGCAGGCGGGTCCGCAAGCACGTCCCACCTGACGGGCGGTAACGGTGGCGCCGCCGGGTTGTTCGGCAACGGCGGGCCGGGCGGCGTCGGCGAATCCGGCGGCGGCCGGGGCGGCAACGGCGGAGCCGGCGGGCTATTCTTCGGCACCGGCGGCGCCGGCGGGGCCGGCGGCGGCGTCTTTGGCGCCTCAGCCGCCGGACTCGGCGGCAATGGCGGGGCTGCGGGACTGTTCGGCGTCGGGGGCGCCGGTGGAGCCGGCGGCGTCTCAAATCACACCGACGTTGTCGGCGGGACCGGCGGCGCGGGTGGCAGCGGCGGCCTGATCGGCACCGGTGGCGCTGGTGGCCGCGGCGGAAGCGGAGGAGGCGCTGGCGGCCTTGGCGGAACCGGCGGGGCCGGCGGAAGTGGCGGCATCCTGTTCGGCAACGGCGGAATCGGCGGTGCGGGCGGGGATACCCCCTTGCAGGCCGCCGGCAACGGCGGCAACGGCGGCGATGGCGGATTCCTTTACGGTCAGGGAGGCGCCGGAGGCGCCGGCGGAAGCGACCCAATTTTGGCCGGCGGCGGCGGCAATGGTGGACCCGGCGGGAACGGCGGGAAGGTCATCGGGTCCGGTGGCGAGGGCGGGGCAGGCGGGTTGGGCCAGCCAGGCGGTAACGGCGGGGCCGGCGGCAACGCCGGCATCCTCGTTGGCAACGGTGGCGCCGGCGGCGCCGGCGGCGACGTCAGCGGGCATGGCAATAACGGTGGCAACGCGGGGCTGATCGGCAACGGCGGCAACGGCGGCAACGGCGGCAACGGCGGCATCGTCGGGGGCCCAGGTGGGCAAGGCGGCTCGGCGTTGCTATTCGGCGCGGATGGGACGCCCGGGACCCCGGGGGCCACCTAAATCAAGGGCCGAGCCAGGGCCCGCCTTTAATCGCAACTGAGACGCAAAATCCGGCGGCACCTTCTCGACCTCGACACCGTCGCTGCGGGAGCTCCGATCCGGCGCCCGGCGAAGGCCTCCACTGCGGGCCGCCGACGAGGGCGGCAACGCCAAACTGATGGCCAACTGCGGCGACGGTGGCGGCATCTAAGGCTGAACACCGCCACCGCTCAGCGCAACCGCCAGCCGTTACAGGCTCTTCAGGATCTCCCGGGCCAGCGCCGCCGTCTCCGACGGCGTCTTGCCGACCTTGACGCCGGCCGCTTCCAAGGCTTCCTTCTTGGCGGCCGCGGTGCCCGACGACCCCGACACGATGGCGCCCGCGTGTCCCATGGTCTTGCCTTCCGGTGCGGTGAATCCCGCGACGTAGCCGACGACCGGCTTGGACACGTTGGCCTTGATGAAGTCCGCCGCCCGCTCCTCGGCGTCGCCGCCGATCTCGCCGATCATCACGATGATCTTCGTGTCGGGATCCTTCTCGAACGCCTCGATGGCGTCGATATGGGTGGTGCCGATCACCGGGTCGCCGCCGATCCCGATCGATGTGGTGAACCCGAAATCGCGCAGTTCGTACATCATCTGGTAGGTCAGCGTCCCCGACTTGGACACCAGCCCGACGGGGCCCGCGCCGGTGATGTTGGCCGGGGTGATGCCGACCAGCGCCTGGCCGGGGCTGATGATGCCGGGGCAGTTCGGGCCGATGATGCGGGTCTTGCCGCCCTTGTCGAGGTTATAGGCCCAGGCGTATGCGGTGTCCTGCACCGGAATTCCCTCGGTGATCACCACCAACAGCGGTATTTCGGCGTCGACGGCCTCGATGATGGCGTCTTTGGCGAACTTCGGCGGCACGAAGATGATCGACACGTCGGCGCCGGTCTTTTCCATCGCCTCCGCGACGCTGCCGAACACCGGCAGCTCGACGGCTTGGCCGTCTTTGTTCTCATGCGTGACGGTGGTGCCCGCCTTGCGTGCGTTCACACCGCCCACGATCTGGGTGCCCGCCTTGAGCATTCGGGCGGTGTGGACGGTGGCCTCGCCGCCGGTGATGCCCTGGACGATGACCTTGTTGTCCTTGTTCAAAAAGATCGACATTTCCACAAGTCCTTTCTTAGTGTCGACCCGCTACGACCGGCTTCGCCGCTCTTGCGATCGCCACGTCAGGCGCTCGCCAGCTCGGCGGCCTTGTCGGCGGCCTCGTCCATGGTCGCCACCAGCGTCACCAGCGGGTGGTTGGCATCGTTCAGAATCCGAAGGCCTTCCTCGACGTTGTTGCCGTCCAGCCGCACCACGAGCGGCTTGTTGGCTTCATCGCCAAGGATCTCCAGCGCCTTGACGATTCCGGTGGCCACCGCGTCACAGGCGGTGATGCCTCCGAAGACGTTGACGAACACACTCTTGACCTGTTCGTCACCCAAGATCACGTCCAACCCCGCGGCCATCACCGCCGCCGAGGCGCCGCCACCGATGTCGAGGAAGTTGGCGGGCTTGACTCCACCGTGCTTCTCCCCCGCATACGCGACGACGTCGAGCGTCGACATCACCAGACCCGCGCCGTTGCCGATGATGCCGACCTGGCCGTCCAGCTTGACGTAGTTCAGGTCGTGCTCTTTGGCCTTCAGCTCCAGCGGGTCGGTGGCATCGCGGTCCTCGAATTCGGCGTGATCGGGGTGGCGGAAGTCGGCGTTGTTGTCGAGGGTGACCTTGCCGTCCAGCGCCAGGATCTGGTTGTCAGGAGTGCGCACCAATGGATTGACCTCGACCAGCGTCGCGTCCTCGCCGACGAACAGGTCCCACAGCTTGGAGATGGTCACCGCGGCGGCGTCGAGCACCTCGGCCGGCAGGTGACCCCGCTCGGCGATGGAACGCGCGGTCGCCAGGTCGACGCCCTTGACGGCGTCCACCGCGACCTTGGCGAGCCGGTCGGGCTTGGTGGCGGCCACTTCTTCGATCTCCATGCCACCCTCGACCGAGCACATCGCCAGGTAGGTGCGGTTGGCACGGTCGAGCAGGAAGGAGATGTAGTACTCCTCGGCGATGTCGCTGGCCTCGGCGACCAGCAGTTTCTTCACGATGTGGCCCTTGATATCCAGGCCGAGGATGTTCTTGGCGTGCTCGTAGGCGTCATCCGGAGTAGCGGCGTACTTGACACCACCGGCCTTGCCACGACCGCCGACCTTGACTTGTGCCTTGACCATCACCGGGCGACCGATCTCTTCGGCGATGGCCCGAGCGCCCTCGGCGGTGTCGGTCACCCGACCGGGCGAGCTCGGCACGTCGTGCTTGACGAACAATTCTTTTGCTTGATACTCGAAAAGGTCCATGGGCTCACTGTCTTCGTCGACTTGCTGGTAGGCCTATCCGTTGGCGGTGCCGGAATCGGCAACTCGCACGCTGGCACTGTATCCACCCACCGAATCACTGCTACCGTCGCGTCCACCATGTTGGACAGAACAGGCATACGGCAGGTGTGATCCAAATCACAATGTCGGGCGGATTTTGGCCCCAAGTTGCCAGTTCTGGCGGTCAACGGCTACCTTCCTAGGGTCCAGATAACGTTATGGTCACGATACGAGGACAATTCAGCTTGCCCCAGCACCGTTTCGCTCGTTCTTCGGCCCTGCCGAGGACCGTTCGCGCCCATCGCGAGCACTGGCAACCGCGCCATCACAACGAAGTCACCGAAATTCTCCCGCTCGACGGATTCGACTTCGACGACCTTGACTTCGTGGATGATTTCGCCGACCTCGACGGCCTGGACTTCAGCAACGACTCGACCTTCGACAACGAAGCACAAGTGCTGTTGGCCCCCGAACTCGACGATTTGGCCGAGATCGACAATCTGACGCCGCAGTGGTTGACCGCTCCCACCGTAGTTCTGGCCCGTGTACCCGCCGAGCCGGACCTCAGGCTGGAGAAGCTCGAGGCGGCTCATGCTCTCGACGTCACCGACGTCATCCCAGCGGTGCGGCGTGGCGGTCAGCATCGCAAGCAGCCCACCAGCGCGGCCAGAGGCCGACTGCTGATCGGGGCCATGGCGGCCGGGGCGGCGGCTGCGGCCGCACACACGGCCACCAGCCATGCCGATACCCCGAAGACCGAGGCCGTCCTGACCGCCAACGCGTCGGCGCTCACCGGCGGCGCCGGCAGCAACACGATCCGCGGCGCCCAGGTGGTCGCGCTCCAGCCCGCGGCGAACGGAGCGGTGCACAACGAGGAGTTGGAAAAGGGGATGGCCTTCGCCAACGACCGCGCGCAGCGTGAGGCACGACTGCAGCAGCCGCTGTATGTGATGCCCACCCACGGGATCTTCACCTCCAACTTCGGGTATCGCTGGGGTGTGCTGCACGCCGGTATCGACCTGGCCAACTCGATCGGAACGCCGATCCTCGCCGTCTCCGACGGTGTAGTCATCGACGCGGGCCCGACCGCCGGCTACGGGATGTGGGTCAAGTTGCGCCATGCCGACGGCACGGTCACGCTCTACGGCCACGTCAACACCACGCTGGTCAGCGTCGGCCAGAGCGTGATGGCCGGCGACCAGATAGCCACCATGGGCAACCGTGGCAACTCGACCGGCCCGCATCTGCATTTCGAGGTGCTGCAGGGCGGCACCGAAAGAATCGACCCCGTGCCGTGGTTGGCAAAGCGAGGCCTCAGCGTCGGCAACTACGCTGGCTGAAGTGACCGCGCCGAACGACCCCCCTGCTCCTCCCAACCCCGAGCCTGCTGCGCCGCCGTCGGAATCTCGGACTCGGATCATCCGGCGGGCACCGACCGGGCCGGTGCCCATAGTGCCTGAGTCCCCAACCACTCACATTCTCCGGCAGCATCCGCCCTATCAGGGTCCCCCGGCAGCGGTCCGGCGGGGAACCAGCTCGGCTCTGTCGAGCGATGAGCCGAGTGACCGGACCGCCGTCGCCGCTTGCGCGGTCAGCATCGTGAGCGGATGGGCGACGTCGGTGGTGGCCACCGACCTGATCGCCGGGTGGTGGCGAACCGACCGCCTGTTCTGCATCGCGGTCGCCTTTCTCGCCCTGGTGTTTTCGGTCACCACCGTCACCGGCGTGATCATGTTGCTGCAGCGCCGGGCCCTCGGGCGCTACCTCATCGTGGCCGGCGCTGCGGTCGCGGTGCTGACGTACGGTGGCGTGTTCATCGCCGGAGCGCGCGTCGCGTGGATCGTGCACGCCCTGCCGGTGCTACCGATCGCCAGTGTGGTGCTGGCGATGCACCCGCGAACCACACGCTGGCTGGAGGGATAAGCCGGGCTCGCCGCGCTAAACCTGATTGCCCAGCGCTAAAGCTCGATCGCCCAGCTCTCCCCCGTAAGCGGGCGGTACCCCCACCACGGGCCGCGATGCGGCCCGCATCGTCGCCGGGCTAAAGCTTGCTTACCGGGGCGTGGTTGTGCATCAGCTTCACCCGTCCCGAACTGCCGAAGTCGATCAGTGACATCGCCGATTCGCCCACCCCGGAGACCTCTTCGACGCGGCCCAGCCCGTACTTGTCGTGAGTCACCCGATCGCCGGGCTGCAGCACCAGCAGGGGACGTTTGCCCGCCGCCGAGCGGGCCGGCGCCGGACGCGGCGCGCCGAACCGGCCGGCACCGCTGACCGGCGCGCTGAACGACGACACGGGCGCACTGCGCCGCCAGTCGATGAGCTCCTGGGGGATCTCGCGCAGGAACCGCGATTCGGGGTTGAGCATCGGCTGCCCCCACGAAGACCGGACGATGGCCCTGCTCACATACAGCCGGTGACGGGCCCGGGTGATGCCGACGTAGGCCAGCCGCCGCTCTTCGGAGAGTTCGGTGGGATCATCCAGCGACCGCATGTGCGGGAACATCCCGTCCTCCCAGCCAGTGACAAACACCACCGGAAACTCCAGACCCTTCGCGGTGTGCAGCGTCATCAGGGTGACCAGCCCGGCGCCGTGCTCCGGGATTTCGTCTGCGTCGGCGACCAATGACACCCGCTCCAGGAACGCCGCCAGCACGCCGGTGTCCGGCACGTCTTCGTTGTCCTCAGCAAGCGCGGCCGCTTCGCTGGTGTCAAGGGCCTGGTCGGTGCTGAATTCGTGTGCGACGCTGACCAATTCGTTGAGATTGTCCAGCCGGGCCAATTCCTGCGGATCGGTGGAGGACTCCAACTCACGGCGGTATCCCGTGCGTTCGAGCACCAACTCCACTAGTTCACCGAGATCGTCGGCGAGGTGCCCCCTCAGGTCGTCGAGCAGCTCGACAAAGCCCGCAATCGCCTTCTCCGCGCGGGTATTCAGCATCGCGACTTTGCCCTGCGCCCCGGCCACCAGTGCGTCGGCGAAACTGGCGCCGGTGTTTTCGGCGTACACCGCCACACAAGCCTCGGCGCGATCGCCGATGCCGCGACGCGGTGTGTTGAGGATGCGCCGCATGCTGACCGCGTCGCCGGGGTTGTCCAGCACCCGCAGATAGGCGACGATGTCGCGAATCTCCTTACGCTCGTAGAAGCGCACTCCCCCGACGACCTTGTACGGAATTCCGGCGCGGATGAAGACCTCCTCCAACGACCGCGACGAGTTGTTGGTGCGGTAGAACACGGCCACGTCGTTGTAGGTGATATCGCCGTTCTCGGCGAGGGCGTCGATCTCCTCTGCGACGAACCTGGCCTCGTCATGCTCGTTGTCGGCGACATAGCCGACAATCAGCTCCCCGGCCCCTGCGTCGGTCCACAGGCGTTTCGCACGGCGTCCGGTGTTACGGGCGATCACCGAGTTGGCGGCCGACAGGATGTTTTGCGTCGAGCGGTAATTCTGTTCCAGCAGAATGGTTGTCGCGTCGGGGTAGTCGCGCTCGAAGTCTTCGATGTTGCGGATGGTGGCGCCGCGGAACGCGTAGATCGACTGGTCGGCATCGCCGACCACACACAACTCCGCCGGCGGCACTTCGTCCGATGTCTCTTGCGAATCCGTGCTGCCCCGACCGACCAGTTCGCGCACCAGCACGTACTGGGCGTGGTTGGTGTCTTGGTACTCGTCAACCAGGACGTACCGGAACCGGCGCCGGTAATACTGGGCAATCTGCGGGAAGGCTTGTAGCACCGCGACGGTTTCGCCGATCAGATCATCGAAGTCCAGCGCATTGGCCGTCCGCAGCCGCCGCTGGTATTCGCCGTACACCGACGCAACGGTGCGGCTCAACTCATCGGAAGCGTCCGACAGGTTGGCTAAGTTGGCTAGGGCCTGGTCGGGGTCGATCAACTCGTTCTTCAAATTGGAGATCGCGTTGGCCAGCAGGCGCGGCGAGTAGCGCTTGATGTCCAGCCCCATGTCGCGGCCGATCATCTGGAGCAGACGCCGCGAATCGTCGGCGTCGTAGATCGAAAAGTTGGAGTTGAGTCCTTTGATCAGCGACGCCTGGTTGCGCAGGATGCGCACACACGTCGAGTGAAACGTGGATACCCACATTGCGCGGGCGCGGTTGCCCACCAGCCGTACCACCCGTTCGCGCATCTCCGCGGCGGCCTTGTTGGTGAAGGTGATCGCCAGAATCTGGCCCACCCCGGCGCCCCGCGCCGCGATCAGGTACGCGATGCGCCGCGTCAGCACCGCCGTCTTCCCCGAGCCGGCGCCGGCCACGATCAGCAGCGGCGAACCCTCATGCACCACCGCCTGGCGCTGTTGCGGGTTGAGGTCGTCGAGCAGTCGATCCACTTCGGGGTCGGACTTGGCTTCAGTATTACTGGTTGCGTGCACACTCATGTCGGTCCAAATTTACCGCCGCCCGCCGACGACGACGGTTGCGCCCGCGCAGCCGGCCCTTTTAGCACCGCACCTCTGCGTAAAAGCCCAAATTCAGGGGCGTTCAGGCAAGGCAAGTCGGCTGCCGATTCGCTATTCGTAGTGAGCCCTCCACCATTGCAATAGCTGGTCGGAGGTTTGCCCGTAATGTTCCCCGCCAATGCTGCCCATAACCAACTGCGAGTCGATCGTCCAGCGAATGAAGTTCACGGGAGAGGGGAAGACTGAACACGTGACTTTGCCGCTTTGTTGCGGATCCGCTGCGTTTTGCCAGTCCTGCGGTCCCTCCTTCATTCCGGGACAGGCGACGAAAGTCTCGGCGAGCCCTTTGTTTAGTTTGTTGAAGGAGCGGTACATCGTGTCCTTATCGGCAAAGAGCCAGTAACGGATCAGATCTGGGCCTCCATAAGGGCACACTGCCTGTGCTATCGATACGGGTGCATCGGCGAACCTACCCGTGTCAACCTTGCACCGCAGGTCAGTGGGAAGCATGGCTCTCAACCGGTCGGGCGGGCTAATACTGGGTGTCGTCGACTCGGTACTCATCGGCGATGCCGGCGGGCTGGGCCCAGTGACATCCGTCGTAGACGTCGAAGACGCGCTACCAGCACCCGACGGTGGCCGATTACCAAGAACGATAACGACCACTGCAATCCCCACAACAACCAAAAACAGAGCCGCCGCACCAGCAGCGACCCTATGGCGACGGTCTTGCCGCTGAAACACAAACTGCTCGGTGGATGGAGTCGCTTCCAAGGTCGATCCGGGCTCCCCAGGGCGCCCGTTCCCAGCCGAGGCGGGCGGCGGCGCTGCCCCCATGCTTACTTTGGCCGCGGTGTGAACGTCTTGGAGCACTGACGCATCGGGTATCGACTCTTCGATCTCGGTGGCCTTCGCGGTGTCCGCAGATGCGGTCACCGATCCTCCACCCGAAGTTGTCGACGCGTCGCCCTGGGCCATATCTGCGCGAGCCGGCTGCTCTGGGGGTGTAGCGGCGACGCGGACACGGGTGGCGGATGGTGTTGATCGGCTAGTCTGTCGAACCACCGTAGGCAATACGGCCCGCGCCGCGTGCGCCAAGTCTTCGGTCGTGGCGTAGCGCTGCTCGGGGTCTTTGGCTAGTCCAACAGCAACGACCTGGTCCATCGCTGCAGGAATCCCGTCCCGCAGCTCCGATGGTCGTGGGGGTGGCTGACGCATGTGAGCGAAGGCGATCTGCTCAAGGGTGTCACCCGCAAAGGGCGGCTGGCCGGTCAGGCACTCATGCAGCACGCAGGCCAGCGCGTAGATATCGGCACGTGCGTCCACGGCGCCTTTCTGGAACCGTTCGGGGGCCATATAGGCCCAGGCGCTGATAGACGCGCCGGCGCCCGCAGGCTCGGTCTCTGCGGCGACACGAGCAATCCCAAAGTCGATCAGGTAAGCGACGTCGTCGTCGGCAACGTCGTCGTCAGCAACAAGGATGTTGGACGGCCTAACGTCGCCGTGCACCAGCCCGATCTGGTGCGCGGCGTGCAGCGCCGCGGCGATCTGGCCAACAATCCCCACCGCCCGGTGTGGTACGAGTGAACCTCGGCCCAGCAAGCTTCGCAGGTCCCGGCCCTGGATCAACCGCATGTTCACAAACAAACGGCCCTCAATTTCGCCGAAGTCGTAAATCGGGATGACATGGGGCTCGACGAGCCCCGCTGCTGCGGTGGCCTCGCGTCGAAACCGCTCCCGGAATCGCTGGTCGTCCGCGAAGTTCGCGGGCAGTACCTTAAGAGCCACCACCCGGTCGGTGGCGGTGTCGAATGCGCGCCACACCTCGCCCGTGCCGCCGTGGCCTAGCAACTCCACGAGACGGTAGCGACCGAAAGGCGTGCCCTCCACCCAAGCCTCCTAAAGCGAAAGGCCAGCAATTTGCAAGCACGATATCGCTATTGCTGACGCCCCCGCAGCCGATCGCCCTTAAGCCCGGCAAGCGGGGCGACATCCGACCGACGGCTACAGATACGAACACTGCTGCCGTCGATGTCCGCCAGTCTGATGCGAAGTCTCGAGACCATCGTACGTCGTCTGTTTCGAGACGGCGTTCAGTTCTGTTCGGGCCCGGTCGATTTGGTCGTACGCGGTTGGCGCCATCTCAGCGCTGGTAATCACCTCACCCGTGCGGGCGAGCGATTGGTGGTCGCTGAGGACATCTCGGACTTGGGCAGTCATGGTGCCGATGGCAGGAGGTCCCACTACCGGCGCGCGACCCTGAAACGGCGGTGGGGGCCGCTTACACATGTCGTCCGAGCCGGTCGAGAAGGGCGGCGAGGTCAGTCGGTTTCTCCGTCCAGGTGGTGGACCAGTGCAAGGCGATTTCCATGTCAAAGGATGTCCTCACGTATGGCGCGAGCTGCGCACCGCCGACATTCGGGCAGCCGGCGATGCCAGTCGGCTGAGGGTAGGGATCGAAGCAAATTGCACCCAGTTTTTGCACCGGCACTGCCGTTAGTGGCAGACTCGGTTCGTGCTCGACGCGCAGCTCCGATTTTTTTATGGGTACCGGCCAGCGGTGCCCGTGGTCTAGCTGCTTTTGCAGAGCCCCGTGGTCCGCT
>DASSGQ010000360.1:0-6929 GCA_035693385.1 Mycobacterium sp. | reverse complement strand
GAACTCATGCGCCGCTACGTCGCGCCCACCGGCCGCAAACTCAAAGGCTCGCAGCTGGAATGGTCGGCTTACGCGGAGAAGATCTAGCCCGACGACGATGCATACGGCGTAGCCGTATGAGGTGGGGGTACCCCCAGCCGCGCAGCGGCAAGGGGGCGAGTCGGGCAATTCAAGCTAGCGACTCAAACTTCCAAGACGGTCGGCACGATCATCGGCTGCCTGCGATAGGTTTCGCCGACCCACTTGCCGACGATGCGGCGCACGCCCTGTGCGATGCGCACCGGATCGGTGACGCCCGCGGCGGCCAGCTGCTCCAGCTCCGCCTCGACCTTGCGCACCGCCGGCTCGAGTGCTTTGGGGTCTTCGGAGAAGCCGCGTGAAAGCAGTTGCGGCACAACCGCCGGGAGGCCGGTGCCACGCTTGACCACCACGGTCACCGCGACGAAACCCGACGACAAGATGAGCCGCTCCCCCAAGGTGATATCGCCGACGTCGCCGGTGATCAGTCCGTCGACGAACATCTTGCCGACCGGCACCGCCCCGGCGATGGCGGCCTTGCCGGCGACCAGGTCGACGCTGACACCGTTCTCGGCCAACAGGATTGACTCCTCCGGCACCCCGGCGCGCGCGGCCAGCTTGGCGTTGGCGCGCAGCATCCGCCAGGTGCCGTGAACGGGCATCACGTTGCGCGGACGCACCCCGTTGTAGAGGAAAAGCAGCTCGCCCGCGTATGCGTGACCCGAAACATGAACGCGCACTTGCTGGTTGGTGACGATGCGGGCCCCGACCTTGGCCAGCGAGTCGATGATCCCATATACCGCTTCCTCGTTGCCGGGTATCAGCGACGACGACAGGATCACCAGATCCTCCGCCGTCAGCGTGATGCTGCGGTGTTCGCCGCGCGACATCCGTGACAACGCCGCCATCGGCTCGCCCTGGGTGCCGGTGGTGATCAGCACCACCTGATCGGGTGCCATCATCTCGGCGGCGGAGATGTCGATGAGGTCGGAATCGTCCACCCGCAGGAAACCCAGTTCCCGGGCGATGCCCATGTTGCGCACCATCGACCGCCCGACGAACGACACTCGGCGGCCCAATGCCACGGCGGCGTCGATGATCTGTTGCACCCGGTCGACATTGGAGGCGAAACACGCCACGATGACGCGACCGTCGGCGCCGCGGATCAGCCGGTGCAAACTCGGACCGACTTCGCTTTCCGACGGCCCGACACCGGGGATCTCGGAATTGGTCGAGTCGCACAGGAACAGGTCCACACCCGCGTTGCCAAGCCGGGACATGCCGGGCAGGTCGGTGGGCCGGCCGTCGGGCGGAAGCTGGTCGAGCTTGATGTCGCCGGTGTGCAAAACGGTTCCCGCGCCGGTGTGGACCGCGATGGCCAGCGCGTCGGGAATCGAGTGGTTGACGGCGAAGTATTCGCACTGGAACACGCCGTGCGTGCTGTGTTGTCCCTCGGCGACCTGAACGAACACCGGCTTGATGCGGTACTCGCGGCATTTCGCGGCGACGAGCGCCAGGGTGAACCTCGATCCGACGACCGGGATGTCCGGCCGCAGCCTGAGCAAGAAGGGGATGGCCCCGATGTGGTCCTCGTGCGCATGGGTGAGCACCAGCGCCTCGACGTCGTCGAGTCGGTCCTCGATATGGCGCAGGTCCGGCAAGATCAGGTCGACGCCCGGCTCGTCGTGGGTGGGGAACATCACTCCGCAGTCGATGATCAGCAGGCGACCGAGGTGCTCGAAAACCGTCATGTTGCGGCCGATTTCGCTGATCCCGCCCAGCGCGGTGACCCGCAACCCGCCTGGCGCCAAAGGACCTGGCGGGGCGAGGTCTTCGTTCACGTCCGGCTCACCCTCTGGCTCACCGCAGCACCGAGGCCGCGCGCATGTCGGCGGCCAGCGCGTCGATTTGCTCCCGCGTCGCGGGCATTTGCGGCAGCCGGGGATCGCCGACGTCGATGCCTTGCAGGCGCAGACCCGCCTTCGACATCGTCACCCCGCCCAAGCGGGCCATCGCGTTGCACAGCGGGGCGACCGCGACGTGGATCTTCCGGGCGGTGCCGATATCGCCGGAATTGAAGGCGGACAACAATTCCCGTAGCTGACCCGACGCCAGATGAGCGATCACGCTGATGAAGCCGGTGGCCCCCATCGCGAGCCAGGGCAGGTTCAGGGCGTCGTCGCCCGAGTAGTAGGCCAGCCCCGTCTCGGCGATGATCTGCGCGCTATTGTGCAGGTCGGCTTTGGCCTCCTTCACGCCGACGATGTTCGGATGCGACGCCAGCGCGCGGATCGTGTCCGGCTCGATCGCTGTCCCCGACCGTCCCGGGATGTCGTAGAGCAGTACCGGCAGCTCGGTCGCGTCGGCGACAGCCGTGAAGTGTGCGCGCAGTCCGCTTTGCGGCGGCTTCGAGTAGTACGGGGTGACCAAGAGCAGACCGTGCGCGCCCTCGGCTGCAGCGGCCTTGGCAAGCCGGATGCTGTGGGCGGTGTCGTAGGTGCCGGCGCCGGCGATGACGCGGGCCCTGTCGCCGACCGCCTCCAGCACGACGCGCACCAGCTCGCGCTTCTCGTCGTCGCTGGTGGTCGGCGACTCACCGGTGGTCCCCGAGACCACCAGGCCGTCGCACCCCCCGTCTACCAGGTGCTTCGCCAGCCGCCCTGCGGCGGTGGTGTCCAGGGAGCCATCTGCGCCAAACGGTGTCACCATCGCAGTCAGCAGGGTTCCCAGGCGGGCGGGGGCGTCGAATCCGACGGTGGTCACGGTTCACAGGTTACCTGGCGGGGCAAGGGCATTTGGCAGCCGCCGAGCGTGCGTGTTGGTACCGCGACACGCCGAGAAGTCCGTGCATCCGTGCACGCGCGCGGTTCAGGCCTCCGTAGCCAAAGGACTGGTGGCGACCTCGGTACCGTCGGCCAGCGTGGAGACCTCGAAGTCGGCGAACACCGTGGGCGCGACGCCCGCGAGCTGGCGCAGACACTCGATGGCCAGGCGCCGGATTTCCACGTCGGCGTGCTCGCTGGCCCGCATGGCGATGAAGTGCCGCCACGCCCGGTAGTTGCCGGTCACGACGATGCGCGTTTCGGTGGCGTTGGGCAGCACCGCGCGGGCGGCTTGACGCGCCTGCTTGCGGCGCAGCACGGCGTTAGGTTGGTCAGCGAACTTGGCTTCCAGCTTGGCCAGCAGCTCGGTGTAGCTGGCGCGGCTGGCGTCGGCGGCCGCGGTCAGGATCTGCTGCAGTTCTGGGTCGTCCTCCATGCCCGGTGGGACGACGACCTGCGATTTCCCCTCCGGCACATAGCGTTGCGACAGCTGCGAATACGAGAAATGCCGATGCCGGATCAGCTCGTGTGTGCAGGATCGCGAGATGCCGGTGATGTAGAACGACACGCTCGCATGCTCCAGCACCGAGAAGTGTCCGACGTCGATGATGTGCTTGATGTAGCCGGCGTTGGTCGCGGTCTTGGGATTGGGCTTTGACCAGCTCTGATAGCAGGCCCGGCCGGCGAACTCGACGAGCGCGGCGCCGCCGTCGGCGTCGGTCGTCCACGGCACCTCCGGCGGCGCCATGAACTCGGTTTTGGCGATCAGCTGCACGCGCAGCGGCGCGGTCTCGGCCACGGCGCTCACCTTAGCCCGGCGACGATGCGGGACACGCTGAGGAGCCGGGCAATCCCACCCAGCCCGGCGACGATGCGGGGCACGCCGAGGAGCCGGGCAATCCGACCCAGCCCGGCGACCCTAAACCTCCGAGCGAGCCACGCTGAGGAGCCGGGCAATCCGACGGCCTGGCTATCAAGCCCGTGAGCGCAGTCTCAGCGCGCGACCCGAACCCTTCCCGATATCAGCAGCGGGAGCAGGGCATCGCGCAACGCGGACAGCCGCACGCATTCGGCGCGACGCGCATGACACAACGCACCCAGGCCGGCGATCGTCCGCGACTGCGCGGCACCCAGACGTCGGACATCCCGGACGCGAAGCTGAAGCAGGTCCCGCGGCTGCACCCGCTGGTGACTCCCCGAGGTGCCGGCGACCCACTGCTGCAGCGTCTCCACGACATCAGGTTGCCGCAGCGCTGACCACAGCGCCGATGTATCGAGACCGATCGGCCTCAGCACCACGAACTCCGTGCTCGCCAATGCCATCTGTGGCGGCAGGCTCGCTACATCCCAGATGCGCGGAATCCTGGGATTCAGCTTGGCGACCAATACGCAGGGCCCGGTCAAGCGGAACTTTCCGCTCTTCACGGCTCCGGCGGCGACGAGTCGGGGCTTCGCTCCGTCGTCGAACGCCGGAAGGCTGAAGTGTGCTACCACGTCGTCGAACTCCCGCGGCCGCAGAAGCGTCGTCGACCGGCCGGCCAGCGTGGACAGCGGCGCACACTCGGAGACGGACTCCACGATGGCGATCATCAAGCTTTCAGCGGCCGCGATGACGCGCTCGTTGGCGGCAATTTTGTCGTCGAGGGCACCGAGCGACTCGGCGATCCGGCGGCGTTCGTGTGCTGCGACGGTGCAAACCGACACGTCACGAAGAATTCTCTGGTTGAGCAGGGACTGTCCCGATCCCGCTCGGTGTTCGTTGAGCCCGCAGGTATGCAGCGCGTAATACCAATATCGCGTCTCTTGCGGGTCCTTGGCCCGGCACACCAGCGCGTTGTCGGTGACCCAGACGTCCGAATCGCAATACCGCAGGCTGCCGCAGTACGTTCCGACGCGCCCGACGACGATCAGCGGACCGCTCGCGTTGTGGCGTGCCGCGTAACCGATAGCCCCGTTGGCGCCGTAGACGCGAAAGCGCCCGTCCGACGCTCGCCTCGGCACGCTGCTTCCGTTGCTGAAGTCGAGATGGTCACCCAGCTTGACCTTCACCGCAGGCGCTCCAGTTGGTCGCGCACAACCTCTTCGAGTCGCGCGGACTCGTCGAGCGCCGACAGCAAGTCTTTGGTCAGCCGCGCGACCTTCTCATCGATCGGCTCCCCGTCGTCCTCGACGGCAGGCGCACCGACATACCGGCCGGGCGTGAGCGCGTAGTCCGCGGCCCTGACATCGTCCAGCGACGCGGATTTGCAGAATCCCGGAAGGTCTTGGTAGGTAAGGCCTTTGGCGGTGGCCGACGCCGATCCGGACCATGCGCGGAAGGTGTCGCCGATCCGGACGATCTCCTCGTCGGTCAGTGCGCGCTCGGCGCGATCCACCAGGTAGCCGAGCCTGCGGGCATCGATGAACAGCAGCTGACCCGACCGGTCGATGCCAGCCGTCTTGTCCGTCGCGAAGAACCACAGACACACCGGAATTCCCGTGCTGCGAAACAGCTGCCCGGGCAGCGCGACCACGCAGGACACCAGGTCCGCCTCGA
Source organism: Mycobacterium sp. (assembly GCA_035693385.1). GTDB lineage: Bacteria > Actinomycetota > Actinomycetes > Mycobacteriales > Mycobacteriaceae > Mycobacterium. The sequence goes on along the minus strand of DASSGQ010000360.1, from coordinate 1,553 downwards.
CGATCCGCGCGCGAATGTCGCCTTCCCCGCCCGAGTTCGATGACATCGAGCCGTTGGCCATCACCACCCCGGCCCGCCCGCCCGGTGCCAGCTTGGACAGAATGTGCTGGATCCAGGCGTAGTTCGCATTGCTGGCCGGCGGAACACCGAAGCACCAGCGCGGGTCTCTTTCGTCGCGGGCCCAGTCCTTGATGTTGAACGGCGGATTGGCCATCACGTAGTCCATTTGGACGCCCGCGTGTTGATCGTTGACGAACGTGTCGCCACAGGCCGGGCCCAGGCCTGTGGCGTCGATGCCGTGGACGGCGAGGTTCATCTTGGCCATCCGCCAGGTCTGCTCGACACTCTCCTGGCCGTAGATCGAGACGCAATTGGGATCGCCGTCGTGCTCGTCGATGAAATGCTCTGTCTGCACGAACATTCCGCCCGATCCGCAGCACGGGTCGTACACCCGTCCGCCCGACGGTTCGAGGACCTCGACGATCACCCGAACAACGCTGGGCGGGGTGAAGAATTCGCCGCCCCGCCTGCCCTCCGCACGGGCGAAGCTGCCCAGGAAGTACTCGTACACCTCCCCCATCAGGTCTCGCGCGCGGTGCCTGCCCTGCCGGCTGAATCGCGCACTGTCGAGCACGAGCATCAGTTCCCCGAGCCGGCGCTGATCCAGGTTTTCGTAGAGCTGCGGCAGCGTTCCGGCCAGCGCGGGATTCGCCGTCATCACGGCAGTCATGGCCTCGTCGACGAGCCGACCGATGTTGGGAGCTGTTGCATTGTCCACCAAGGGTTTCCAATGCGGCTCGGCGACATACTTCAGGAACACCAGCCCGAGGACCACGTCCTTGTACTGTCCGGCCGAGAGGGATCCGCGCAGCTTTTCGGCGGCCTTCCACAGCGTGGCCTTGAGCTCTTTCGTTGTCGACGGGGCCATCAGCCGGCCCGCTTGGTGACCGCGCGTAGCTCTGGCGCCAAATCACCCCGAGCCGACACGCTGAAGCCGCCCAGGCCCAGCCAGGACGCCATCGACTCGAGCTCACCGGCCAGCGCCGCGGCAACCTGCGCTCGGGGCACGTCCGGCTCGCCGAATGCGCCGACGACGCGCAGCGAGTTGGCGGCCCGGTCGGCCTTGAGGTCAACCCGCGCGACCAGCCGGCCGTCCATCAGCAGCGGCCACACGTAGTAGCCGTATTGGCGCTTGGCCGCCGGGGTGTAGATCTCGATGCGGTAGTGAAATCCGAACAGTCGCTCGACTCGGGGCCGGAAGAAGATCAGCGGGTCGAACGGGCACAGCAGCGCGGTGCCGCGGTCGCGGCGCGGCACCGTCCGGCCGGCGCACAGATACGCGGGCGCGGACCAGCCGTCGACCTCGACCCGCTCGATCTCACCGGCGGCCAGCAGCGCGGCAAGAGCGGGTTTGACCTGCTGGGCCGACAGCCGGAAGTAATCGCGGATGTCGGCCTCGGTGCCCAGGCCCAGCGCGGTGGCGGCGCGCAGCGTGAGCTCGCGGATCGCCTCGTCATCGTCGACCTCGCGAGCCAGCACGCTCGGCGGCAGCA
>DASSGQ010000359.1:0-18054 GCA_035693385.1 Mycobacterium sp. | reverse complement strand
GCGGGTCGCCACCAAACAACACAGGGGCGACCGCAAGCGCGGCGAAGCCGGGCGCGGCGGGTCGCCACCAGACAAGACCACCGGCATCGGTCAGTACATCACCATGTCGGGCTGCATCTGTTCGGCCCAGGCAACGATCCCGCCCTGCAGGTGGACCGCATCGGAGAATCCGGCCTTCTTCACGGTGGCCAGCGCCTCGGCCGAGCGCACACCCGTCTTGCAATAGAGCACCGGCATGCGGTCGTGCGGTAGCAGCGCCAGACCCTCACCCGAGTTGATCGACGACTGCGGGACCAGCTGTGCGCCGTCGATGTGCACGATGTCCCACTCGACGGGCTCACGGACGTCGATCAGGGCCAGCTTCTTGCCGGAATCCAGCAGCTCACGTAACTCCCGCGGGGTGATGGCGGAGCCGGTGGCCACCCGGGCAGCATCGTCGGACGCCACGCCACAGAATTGCTCGTAGTCGATGAGTTCGGTGATCTTCGGCCTGAATGCCGCTGACGGGTCCTTGCGGATCGTGATGGTGCGATAGCTCATCTCGAGCGCGTCGTAGATCATCAACCGGCCGAGCAACGGTTCACCTATGCCGGTGATCAGTTTGATCGCCTCGGTGCCCATCACCGACGCGATCGAGGCGCAGACAATGCCCAGGACGCCGCCTTCGGCGCACGAGGGCACCATGCCGGCGGGCGGCGGCTCCGGGTAGAGATCGCGGTAGTTGAGGCCCCGACCGTTGGGCGCGTCCTCCCAGAACACCGAGACCTGGCCCTCGAATCGGTAGATCGACCCCCACACATACGGCTTTTCAGCCAGCACCGCGGCATCGTTGACCAGATACCGGGTAGCGAAGTTGTCGGTACCGTCCACGATCAGGTCGTACTGCTTGAACAGGTCGACGGCGTTGTCTCGATCCAGCCGGAACTCGTGCAGCCGCACGTGGACCAGTGGGTTGATCGCGGCGATCGAGTCGCGCGCCGACTGGGCCTTGGGCCGTCCGACGTCGGCCACACCGTGGATGATCTGGCGCTGCAGGTTCGACTCGTCGACGACGTCGAAATCGACGATGCCGATGGTGCCGACTCCGGCCGCTGCCAGGTAGAGCAAGGTAGGTGCGCCGAGTCCGCCGGCGCCGATCACCAGCACCCGGGCGTTTTTGAGCCGCTTCTGACCGTCGATACCCAGGCCGGGAATGATCAGGTGGCGGCTGTAGCGGGCTACCTCGTCGCGACTCAGCCGTGGTGCGGGTTCGACCAGCGGCGGCAGTGATGCCTGCGACGTCGACACCGAAACATCTCCTCGGCTAGCTTGCGCGACGCAACTTCTGCACGTGTCGTCTGCAACCATCACAGCAGTTGTGCGGATAGACGGCAACGAGGTACCCGCTAGATCCGATTGCCCCGCTAGGCGATCGGGTACGGCCAGGGGTTGAATCGGCAGGTCTTCCCATCGGCCTTGATCACGTCAGGGTCGAACTTGGCGGCGTCGTCGTTGGACGTGGAGAATGTCTGCTGCATCATCACCGGAGCCAGAGCACCCTGCTGCTCGCACGGTTCGTGACGCACGTACCCGATGGCGTGGCCGACCTCATGGTTGATCACGTACTGCCGGTAGGAACCTACGTCGCCTTCAAAGGGCATGGCTCCGCGCACCCAGCGCGCCTCGTTGATGAAGACGCGCGCCTGCCGGTCGGGCCCGTACACCGGGTTGTAGCAGGACGTCTCCAGCCGGAATTCGTAACCGCAGCCGTCGCGCACCGTCACCGGGGACACCAGCGAGATCCGGAAGTCGGGTTTGCCGTCGTCGATCCGGATGAACGCGAATTGCGGGTTGTGCGTCCAGCCCTTGGGATTGGCCAGCGTCTGGTCGACCATCTCGGCGAAGGCGTTGTCGCCGCCGAACATCGTGGAGTCGATGCCGTTCTCGACCTCGACGGTGTACCGGAACACCTTGGCGGTGCCCTGGCCGATCTGTGGCGTCGTGCCCGGCACGATATGCCACGTCTTGTCGCCCGCCTCGGTGAATGGCCCGCCGTCCGGCAGCGTCCCGGCCGGCAGGTTGGCGTCGAAGGCGGCCAGGCCGCGAGGTGGTGCGTCGATGATCGACGTGCCCACCGAGCCGATCGCCGGCGGGCCCTGGATAGGTTGACTCGCCGCCGGTTGAGTTGCGCTGGTTCCGGTCACGGTTTGGTAGATGACCAACACGGTGAGCACGACCAGAACCGGCAACGCGTACGCGCGCCACCCATAAGTGGCTACGAACCGTCCCAACCACGTTTGTTTGCGCCACTGGCGCTGCCGGTCGCGGTCGACCCGGGGCCGTCCGGCATCCCCGGCGATCGGGTCGCGCAGGGCCCGAAGCGGTTCGCGCCACTCGTCCCGCAGCACCGGGACTCGGCCGCTGCTGCGCATGGGCCGCTGGGACGTCATTTCCCCAGGATTGCACAGCCCACCCGGTGGCCGCCCTTGGCGCGCCCGAATGCGGCGGCCGACGGGGTTTGTGCCAGCGGCGACGGCCACGATGATGATCACCACGGCGTTTCGGGTAGTAATGTCGATCCGACGAGCTGCGCGCGAGCGGCCTGGAGTCCGATGGCCGGTTGCGCACAATCAGATGAGGACCTGATGAGCGATCTCGCCAAGTCAGCGGCACGGCGTGCCGTCAGACCGGTTGACCGCGGTCGGCCCGGAGAGGGCGTGGCGACCGCCAACCGCCGCGGCAACCGCTTGCCTCGCGACGAGCGTCGTGGCCAATTGCTGGTCGTCGCCAGCGATGTCTTTGTCGACCACGGCTACCACGCCGCCGGCATGGACGAGATCGCCGACCGGGCGGGCGTCAGCAAACCCGTTCTTTACCAACACTTTTCGAGCAAGCTCGAGCTGTATCTGGCGGTGCTGCAACGGCACGTCGAAAACCTGGTCTCCGGTGTGCAGCAGGCATTGAGCACTACCACCGATAACCGGCGGCGGTTACACGCGGCCGTCCAGGCGTTCTTCGACTTCATCGAGCACGACAGCCAGGGGTACCGGCTGATTTTCGAGAACGACTATGTCACCGAACCCGAGGTCGCCGCCCAGGTGCGCGTCGCCACCGAATCGTGCACCGACGCCGTGTTCGCCCTGATCAGCCAGGATTCGGGACTTGACCCGCACCGTGCCCGAATGATCGCGGTGGGACTGGTCGGGATCAGCGTCGACTGCGCCCGGTACTGGCTGGATTCTGACCGTCCGATTTCCAAGGCGGACGCCGTCGACGGCACCGTTGCGTTCGCCTGGGGCGGGTTGTCACACGTGCCGCTTACTCGCTCCTAGCGGCCCTCGCGGCCGATTCCCCGATTCCGAAGCCGACCCGGCGGGAGTCGGCGACACCGATCTCGACATAGGCGATCTTGGAGGTCTGGACCAGGAAGCGACGGCCCCTGTCGTCGGTCAAGCTGAGCAGGCCCGATTCGTCGCGCAGTGCGCTGGTCACGAGTTCTTCGACTTCATCGGGTGTCTGCGTACTGGTGAGGAGCAGCTCGCGCGGACTCTCCGTGATACCGATCTTGACCTCCACGGTGGCCCCTTCCGTTGGTTTCGCAGTCGCAGACGTGTCAGCAGCAGGCTAGTGGACGCGGCGAGCGCGCTCTGCCGCAGATGCCCCGCGGACCCCGACGTTCGCGGTAAGCGAAACGGGATGGCCGAAGATAACGATTAGCTCCCAGCTGGGCCAACACGCCGCACGTCACCCCATCACCAGATGACACATCAGTAGCATCGGCACCATCAGAAACACGTTTACCGATCGCGTCGGCCTGGTCGATGACCCGGTGCACGACTACCCCGACGACGACAGCTACGACGGAGCCGACTCCGACGTCGATGACGGCTACGACGAGCTGGCGTGGGCGCCCAATGGCCGGTGGCGCCCGGTCACGGCGATTCTCGGCGCTGTGGTGGCCCTGGGAGCCGTCGCGACCGCCGTCATCATCAACAGCGGGGACAGCGCGTCGATCAAGGCCACCGTGGGCGCGCCGCCGCCCCTGACCTCCGTGCCGTCAGCACCCAAGGCCACCGCCCCGCCCAGCGCGTCGCTCAGCCCCGCGCCCCGCACCTCCCCCGGGCCGTTGTCGCCCGAGACGGTCACCACCGTGCCGCCCAGCATGGCGCCGACCGAAACGCCCACCGCCGCGCCGCCCCCGATAGGCGCACCGCCACCGGTCGAGCTGAATCCGCGCACCGTCGTCTACAGCGTGACCGGCGCGAAACAGCTCCTGGACCTGGTGACCGTGGTGTACACCGACGCCCGCGGCTACCCGCGGACCGAGTTCAACGTGTCGCTGCCGTGGTCGAAGGCGATCGTCCTGCATCCCGGCGTCCAGACCGAGTCGGTCGTCGCGACCAGCTTCTACGGCCGGCTCAATTGCTCGATCGTCAATGCCGCCGGTCAGACCGTGCTGGCGTCGACCGGCAACGGAATCATGACGACCTGCACGCTCTGAGCGGCGAGGTCAGCTCAGGCCGAGGTCGCGCATGCGTCGGTCGTGCGTGTCCTGCAGGCGGTCGAAGAAGGCGCTGAGCTGGCCCAGGCCGCCGGGACCCGACACCACCAGGTCGACCAGCTCATCGTGCTCGGCCAGCACGTATTGGGCCTGAGTGATCGCTTCGCCGAACAGGCGACGAGACCACAGCGCCAGCCGGCTGCGCTGCTTACTACTGGCGGTGACGGCGGCGCGCACCTCGGCGACGACGAACAGCGAGTGTCCGGTCTCCGCCAGCGCGGAGCGCACCACGTCGGCGACCTCGTCGGGCAGCCCATCGGCGATCTCCAGATATAGATCCGCCGCCAGGGCATCGCCGACGTAAGTCTTCACCAACGCTTCCAGCCACGTACTCGGCATGGTCAGCCGGTGGTAGTTTTCCAGCGCCGAAACGTACTTCGACATCGCCGAAACCACGTCCACACCACGGCTTTCCAGCGAGTCGCGCAACAGCTCGTAGTGCTTCATCTCGGCGGCCGCCATGCTCGCCATCGAGATCCGTCCCCGTAGATTGGGCGCCATCCGCGCCTCGTCGGTGAGCCGGTAAAAGGCCGCGATCTCGCCATATGCCAGCACCGCGAACAATTCGTTGACGCCCGGGTGATCAGCCGTCAGCCGTGAGGTGGTCGAGACGTCCACTGGATCGGCGGAGGAGGGCTTCCAAGTGGGCCGGGTCATGGCAACACTCTAGTAGGCGGACCAAGCCAAAAAGGGGTGCCGGCTGTCGACCGGTTATGATTGATGTAGGTATTGGCTGTTTTCCTGCCGTCAGTACCGGCGAAATGTGCGTGCACTGCTGACCCGCCTGGCCTGAGCGTCGCTCAGATCGAGCAGGGGCCGCGACTCGGCGACGTATCCGGAGTCGGAACTCGTGCGCGCGTGACCGCGAGAGAAACCGACCACAACACGGATACCGTCACCGAAGGGCTTGCCATCCACGTATGACCGCACTCACGAGCAAAACTGAACTGACCCCCCCAACAACATTTGCCGAACTTGGCGTTCGCGACGAAATTGTCCGCGCACTCACTGAAAAGGGCATCGAAAGCCCCTTTGCTATTCAAGAACTGACCCTGCCGCTGGCGCTGGCCGGCGACGACGTCATCGGCCAAGCCCGCACCGGAATGGGTAAAACCCTCGCCTTCGGCGTCCCGATGCTGCAACGCATCAGCAGCGGCACCGGTGTCCGGCCGCTGACCGGCGCCCCGCGGGCACTGGTCGTGGTGCCCACCCGGGAGCTGTGCCTGCAGGTCACCGACGACCTGGCCGCCGCCGCCAAATACCTGACCGCCCAAAAGGGCGACACCGCCGGAGAACGTCCACTATCGGTGGTGTCCATCTACGGCGGACGCGCCTACGAGCCGCAGATCGACGCGCTGCGCGCCGGCGCCGACGTCGTGGTGGGCACCCCGGGTCGGCTGCTGGACCTGTGCCAGCAGGGGCACCTACAGCTGGGCGGGCTGTCGATGCTGGTGCTCGACGAGGCCGACGAGATGCTTGACCTGGGCTTTTTGCCCGACATCGAGCGCATCCTGCGCCAAATTCCCGCAGACCGGCAGTCGATGCTGTTCTCGGCGACCATGCCCGGCCCGATCATCACGCTGGCCCGCACCTTCATGGTCCAGCCCACGCACATCCGCGCCGAGGCGCCGCACTCGGCGGCAACGCACGACACCACCGAGCAGTTCGTCTATCGCGCTCACGCGCTGGACAAGGTCGAGCTGGTCAGCCGGGTGCTGCAGGCCGAGGGCCGCGGCGCGACGATGATCTTCACCCGCACCAAGCGCACCGCCCAGAAGGTCGCCGACGAGCTGGCCGAGCGGGGCTTCAAAGTGGGCGCCGTGCACGGCGATCTCGGGCAGATCGCCCGCGAGAAAGCACTCAAGGCGTTCCGAAACGGGGACGTCGACGTGCTGGTGGCCACCGACGTCGCCGCCCGCGGCATCGACATCGATGACATCACCCACGTCATCAACTACCAGATCCCCGAAGACGAACAGGCCTACGTGCACCGGATCGGCCGTACCGGTCGCGCCGGCAAGACCGGTATCGCCGTCACCCTGGTCGACTGGGACGAGCTGCCCCGCTGGACGATGATCGACAAGGCGCTGGGCCTGGAGTCCCCGGATCCGGCCGAGACCTATTCGAACTCGCCGCACCTGTATGCCGAGTTGGGCATCCCCGCCGACGCGGGCAGCACCGTTGGTGTTCCCCGCAAGTCGCAGGCCCGACGCCGCGACCCCGAGCGCAACGGCGCCGGTGAAGGCCCTAACCCGGAGAAGTCGGGCGGTACGCGTCCCGGCGCCCGGCGCCGGCGCACCCGTGGCGGCCAAGCCGCCACCGGGCATGCCGCCGGCGACGGAGTCGTCGAGGCCCGAACCAACGGCGACGCCCGAACCAACGGCGACGCCCGAACCAATGGCGACGCCCCCGCCGAGACGCCGTCCGGCGCCGCCGCGGGCAAGTCTGGGCCCAGCCGGCGCCGCCGCCGGCGCCGCAAGCCCACTGAGGGCACGGCGGCCACCGCGGCCACCGCAGCCCCCGCACACGCCAACTGAGCCCGCGCTGGCCCATGGTCAGACCCGAACGCCGGACCAAAGGCGACATAATGGCCGCCGCGGCGATCGCGGCAATCGTCGCCGTGTCCGCGTCCCTGATCTGGTGGACCAGCGACGCCCGGGCCACCATCAGCCGGCCCGCCGTCGTTCCGGCGCCCGCCCCGACACCGGCCCGCGAAGTGCCGGCCACCTTGAATCAGTTGTGGACCGCCGCCAGCCCAGCCACCACCGCCCCCATCGTGGTGAGTGGGACGGTCGCCACCGGCGACGGCCGCCGGGTCGACGGGCGCGACCCGGGCACCGGCCAGTCCCGCTGGAGCTACGCCCGTGACAGCGACCTGTGCGGGGTGTCCTGGGTCTACCACTACGCCGTCGCCGTCTACCACGACGACCGCGGATGCGGGCAGGTCAGCACCCTCGACGGCGCCACAGGCCATCGCGGGGCCGCCCGCAGCGGCTACGCCGATCCGCGGGTGCGCTTATCTTCTGACGGCACCACGGTCTTGTCGGCCGGCGACACCCGGCTGGAACTGTGGCGCTCGGACATGGTGCGGATGCTGGCCTACGGCGAGACCGACGCCCGGGTGAAACCGTCGTCGCGGGGACTGCACTCCGGATGCCGGCTGATTTCGGCGGCGGCCAGCTCGTCGGCGGTATCGGTGCTGGAGAGCTGCGCGCAGCAGGCCGACCTGCGGCTTGTCCTGTTGCGTCCCGGCAAGGAGGACGACGAACCCCAACAACACGTGGTGTCCGAACCCGGGATCGGGGCCGATTCGGGCGCGCGCGTGCTGACCGTCTGGGAGAACAACACGGCGGTCTATCTGCCCGCAATGTCCGGCGCGCAGCCCAGGGTCGACGTGATCGACGACACCGGCACCACCGTGTCGAGCACGCTGCTGCCCAAGGCGCCATCGAGTTCGGCGACGGTGTCGCAAGCGGGGAACGTGGTGACCTGGTGGACCGGCGATTCTCTGATGGTTTTCGAGGCGAGCAATCTGACTTTGCGCTACACGATCGCCGCGGGCGACGACACGGCGCCGTTGGGACCGGGCGTGATGATGGCAGGACGGCTGCTCGTGCCGGTCACCGGCGCGATCGGCGTCTACGACCCGGTCAGCGGCGCGAATGAACGCTACATACCGGTGAATCGGGCGCCCGGCACCTCGCAGCCCGGCGCGGCGGTGGTGCCGGCCGTGTCGGGATCCCGGGTCTTCGAGCAGCGCGGGGACACCCTGGTGGCCCTGGGCTGAGGCCCCGTCGAGCGATCCCGTTAAACCTCGACGACGAACGTCGGCAGTGCTTTTCCGGTCTTCCAATGCTTGAGCAGCGCCTGCGCCAGCTGGCTGTAGGCCGCCGAACCTTTGTTCCTGCGTCCGGCCATCACCGACGAGCCCGAGGCGGTGGCCTCGGCGAAGCGCACCGTTCGGGGGATGGGCGGGGCGAGCACCGGCAGGTCGTAGCGGTCGGCGACATCGAGCAGCACGTCGCGGGTGTGCGTGGTGCGCGAGTCGTACAGCGTCGGCAGCGCGCCCAGCAGCCGCAGATCCGGGTTGGTGATCTGCTGGACGTCGGCGACCGTGCGCAGGAACTGTCCGACGCCGCGATGCGCGAGCGTCTCACACTGCAGCGGGACGATCACCTCGTCGGCGGCCGTCAGCCCGTTGAGGGTGAGTACACCCAACGACGGGGGGCAATCGATGACCACCACGTCGAACTGGTCGGAAAGTTTGGCCAGCGCGCGTTTGAGCGCGTATTCGCGGCCGGCCCGCATCAGCAGCATCGCCTCGGCGCCCGCCAGGTCAATGTTGGCCGGCAGCAGCGTCATGCCTTCGATGGTCGTGACCAGTGCGGCGCTCGGCTCGACCTCACCCAGCAGGACCTCGTGCACGGATATCGGTAGTTTGTCGGGATCCTGGCCGAGCGAGAAGGTCAAACAGCCCTGGGGATCCAGATCGACCAGCAAGACGCGCCGGCCCGCAGCCACCATCGCCGCACCCAGCGAGGCAACCGTCGTCGTCTTGGCTACGCCGCCCTTCTGGTTGGCCACCGCCAGCACTCGGGTCTTAGTCACGGGCGCCGCTCTCCCCCGCACACGGGAGCCGCTCCCGCCCCATCACTCGTTATCACTCGGTCTCCTCTGCATCGTCGCCGCGCGATCACAGTGCCCATCCTGGCATGTTCGGCCATCAAGCGCCTCGGCCGACGCCACGGTATGTCGTCCGGCAGAATCTGTCGGCATGGGCTTGCACAATCACCGGCTGGTGCTGCTGCGCCACGGCGAGACCGAGTGGTCGAAATCGGGCCAGCACACCGGCCGTACCGACGTCGAGTTGACCGAAGCCGGGCAGACGCAGGCCAAGCTGGCCGGGCGGGTGCTGGGTGAACTCGACCTTGTCGACCCGCTGGTGATCAGTAGCCCACGTCAGCGCACAATTGCGACCGCCGAGCTCGCCGGACTCAGCATCGACGAGGTATCTCCGCTACTCGCCGAGTGGGACTACGGGTCCTACGAGGGCCTGACCACCCAGGAGATCCAGAAATCGGTGCCCGATTGGCTGGTGTGGACGTACGGATGCCCCGGTGGTGAGAGCGTGGCGCAGGTCGGTGAGCGCGCCGACCACGCGGTCGCGCTGGCGCTGGCGAGCATGGACGCGCGCGACGTGGTGTTCGTGAGCCATGGCCACTTCTCCCGCGCCGTGATCACCCGCTGGGTCGAGTTGCCGTTGCTCGAGGGCAGCCGCTTCGGCATGGCCACGGCCTCGATCGGCGTGTGCGGGTTCGAGCACGGGGTGCGACAACTCGTAGCGCTCGGATTGACCGGTCAGTGAGTGTCGGCCCGGCGACGATGCGCGCCGTCCAGCGGCGCGAAAAGGAGCCGGGCAATTGAGACCGGGCCCGGCGACGATGAGCGCCGTCCAGCGGCGCGAAAAGGAGCCGGGCAATTGAGACCGGGCGAGCCGCCATTCGCGCTGTGCGGTCCGACGGGGACCCTGATAGCCGACGGGGTGCGGAGCCGCTACAGCGACGTGCGCGCGGCCCAAACGGCGCTGCGGTCGGGGGAAGTCCCAATAGTGTTGGGCGCCTTACCTTTCGATGTGGAAAGGCCGGCGGCCCTGCTGGTGCCGGGCACGGTCGTCAGCTCCGACGGACCGTCGGACTGGCCGACGGGCCCGCTACCTCCCGTGCGCATAGCCGCCGCCGTGCCGACGCCGGCCGACTACCGCGACCGGATCAGCCGCGCACGTGACGAACTCGCCGCACCGGGGAACCCGTTGCGCAAGGTGGTGCTGGCCCGCGCGTTGCAACTGGTCGCCGACGCTCCGCTGGATGCCCGCGTCATCCTGGGCCGCCTTATCGCGGCCGACCCGACCGCCTACGGCTATCTCGTCGACCTGACCGCCGCCGGCGACGAGTACGTTGGCACGGCGCTGGTGGGCGCCAGCCCGGAACTCCTGGTGTCGCGGTCCGGCGACCGTGTCGTGTGCCAGCCGTTCGCCGGTTCGGCCCCACGCGCCGCCGACCCGGGACTCGACGCCGCCAATGGCGCCGCACTGGCCGGATCGGCCAAGAACCGCCACGAGCATCAGCTGGTGATCGATACCATGCGCGCCGCCCTGGAGCCATTGTGTGACGACCTGATGATCGCGCCGGAGCCCCAGCTGACGCGCACCGCGGCGGTCTGGCATCTGTGTACGCCGATCAGCGGCCGGCTCCGCGATAAGTCAACCACCGCAATCGATCTGGCGTTGGCGTTACACCCCACCCCCGCGGTCGGCGGGGTGCCGACGAAGGCCGCGACCGAGCTCATCGCCGAGTTGGAGGGCGACCGCGGCTTTTATGCCGGAGCCGTGGGCTGGTGCGACGCCGTCGGCGACGGTCACTGGGTGGTGTCGATCCGTGGTGCGCAGCTCTCGGCAGACCGCCGCACGGCGCTGGCCCGCGCCGGCGGCGGCATCGTCGCTGAATCCGACCCCGACGACGAAGTATCAGAAACCACAACGAAATTCGCCACGATACTCAGCGCGCTGGAAGTTGACCGATGACAGAAATCATTCGCCGCGCCATACCGGAAGACGCCGCCGACATTACCGACATGATCCACGCGCTGGCCGAATTCGAACACGCCCCCGATCAATGCACCGTCACCGAAAAACAAATTTCCACTGCGCTTTTCGGTGACGCCCCCACGGTGTACGGCCATGTCGCCGAACTTGACGGCGAGATTGCCGCCATGGGTCTGTGGTTCCTCAACTTCTCCACGTGGGACGGTGTCGCGGGCATCTACCTCGAAGACCTGTTCGTCAGGCCGAGGTTCCGCCGCCGGGGCCTGGCCCGTGCGCTGCTGGCCGCACTGGCCGGTGTGTGCGTCGACCATGGCTACACGCGGTTGTCGTGGGCGGTGCTGGACTGGAACCGCGATGCCATCGCGCTGTACGACGGGGTCGGCGCGGAGCCGCAGCGCGAGTGGATCACCTATCGGCTGTCCGGCCCGGGGTTGGGTGAGCTGGCCGAATCCTCCTGACCGCCGCCGGCGGCCCAACGCAGGGCCGCCGGACTGAAGAGCAAGACCAGCACCGTCACCGCCACGACGCCCACGGGAATCCCGAAGGCCGGCTGATGCGAGCCCACCGCGAGGTACCACGCGACAGGCAGCAGGAGCAACTGGGTGACTACCGCCAGCCCGCGGCCCCAACGCTTACCGACGACCAGCGCGCGTCCGGCCGCGAACACCACGCCGCCGACGAGAACGAACCAGACCGCCGTGCCCAGGCCGTTGACCACACGCTGGTCGGCTCCCGCGATCGCCCGCACCACCAGCACCACCGCCACCACCAGCGCTGCCACACCCTGTACCGCCACGATGACGCCCGCACCGCGCACGGGGGCCGGTGGCGACGCCGACGGATTCACAGCGTCAGCGTAGCCAGGCACCTCGCGCCGCACAGCGGCGCGCATCGTCGCACCGCTGCTCCCGACTGCGATGCTCCTCCTCGCGCCGCACAGCGGCGCGCATCGTCGCACCGCTTAAGCTCGTCCATCATGCGGGCCGTGCTCATCGTCAACCCAACAGCCACTTCCACCACCCCAGCCGGTCGCGACCTGCTGGCCCACGCACTCAAGAGCCAACTGCAGCTCACCGTTGAGCACACCAACCACCGTGGCCACGCCGCCGAGCTCGCACACGCGGCCGCCGCGGACGGGGTCGACCTGGTCGTCGTGCACGGCGGTGACGGCACGGTGAGCGGAGTGGTCAACGGCTTGCTGGGCCGCCCCGGCGCTCCGGGCCCCATCGGCCCGGTGCCTGCGGTCGCGGTGGTGCCGGGCGGGTCGGCGAATGTGCTGGCGCGGTCGCTGGGGATTTCCAAGGACCCGGTCGCCGCCACCAATCAACTCATCCAGCTGCTCGACGACTACCGCCGTCACCCGACGTGGCGCCGGATCGGGCTGATCGACTGCGGCGAACAATGGGCGGTCCTAAATGCGGGCATGGGCGTCGATGCGGAGGTCGTCGCCGCGGTGGAAGCGCGACGCGACAAGGGCTTCAAAGTCACTCCCATGCGCTATTGGCGGGTGGCGGTGCCCGTCGCGATCGCCTTCAGCCGTCGCGAACCCACTCTCACGCTGGAATTGCCCGGCCGCGACCCCGTTGCCGGCGTTCACTTCGTCTGGGTGTCCAACACCACCCCGTGGACCTATAGCGACAACACACCGTTGGTGACGAACCCCGGCTGCAGCTTCGAATCGGGCCTCGGAGTGTTCGCACTCACCAGCATGAAGGTGTTTCCCACCCTCAGATTGGTTCGGCAGATCCTCTCGAAGGGGCCGAAGCCAAACGTCAAACAACTCGTTCGCGACGACGACGCCGCTTGCCTGCGAGTGACCTCGACCGAAGCACCGATCGCCAGTCAGTTCGATGGAGATTACCTCGGGTTGCGCCAAACCATGACATTCAGGTCGGTTCCCGACGTGCTTCCGGTGGTTGCCCCGCCCCGCAAAAAAGCGCTTGACCTGCGGTAACGATGGATGGAACGGTCGCCAGAGAAAATTCTTCGTGAAATTCAGCCGGTTACTGTAGTAGAACTGAGTGAGGGCTCGGCTAAGAAATCACTGAAGTGAGATAGCCCACGGCGGTGCTCACGCTATTGACATCTGTTGAGCCTGTGAAACGATCGAAAGGTTGCATGCAGAAAGTCATGTAGGGGCACGGGCCCATTTCTTATGCACGCGTTAACAGCCGAAGAAAAAAGGCCGTGCGCCTTGCTGCGCACTCAGTGAGGAGTAACTAGTTATGGATTGGCGCCACAAGGCGGTCTGTCGTGACGAGGATCCGGAGCTGTTCTTCCCTGTGGGGAACAGCGGGCCGGCGCTCGCGCAGATCGCTGACGCGAAACTGGTCTGCAATCGGTGCCCGGTGACCACAGAGTGCCTCGGCTGGGCTCTGAATACCGGCCAGGACTCGGGCGTCTGGGGCGGCATGAGCGAAGATGAGCGACGCGCGCTCAAGCGTCGCAATGCCCGGACGAAGGCCCGCAGCGGAGTCTGACCCAGTTCGTGACAGTGCGGCCCCGACAATTTGTCGGGGCCGCACTGTTGCGTGGGGCCGCGACAGGCGTCGGGCCGCACGGATCCGTAGGGCTTTTACAGCAGCAATCGGGCCCGCCGACCGATCGGTACCCGTAACACCACATCGGTGCCGCGGGCGGGGGCTTGCCGCATGCCCAGCGTGCCGTCGAGTTCCGCCGACACCAGGGTCCGGACGATCTGCAGGCCCAGGCTGTCGGATTTCTCCAGGCTGAACCCATCAGGCAGGCCGCGCCCGTCGTCGTGCACGACCACGTCGAGCCAGCGCGCCGAACGCTCCGCACGAATCGTCACCGACCCCTCATGGGCCGCTGGATCGAATGCGTGCTCGATCGCGTTCTGCACGAGCTCGGTGATCACCATGATCAGGGCCGTCGCGCGGTCCGAGTCCAGCACGCCAAGGTCGCCGACACGGTTGATCCGGATCGGTCTGTCCACCGACGCCACGTCGTTCATGATCGGCAGAATCCGGTCGATGACCTCGTCGAGGTTCACCTGCTCGTCCACCGACATCGACAGCGCGTCGTGCACCAACGCGATCGAGGAAACCCGGCGCACCGACTCGATCAGCGCTTCCCGGCCCTCGGCGTTGACCGTCCGCCGGGCCTGCAGGCGCAGCAGCGCCGCCACGGTTTGCAGATTGTTCTTCACCCGGTGGTGGATCTCCCGGATGGTGGCGTCCTTGGATATCAGGGCCCGGTCGCGACGCTTGACCTCCGTGATGTCGCGGATCAGCACCGCAGCACCGGCGCCGACGCCGTGAACCACCAGCGGCAGCGTCCGAAGCAGCACCGTGGCGCCCCCCGCGTCGACCTCCATCCGCATGCTCTTCCCGCCCGCCAGCAAGTCCCGCACATGCTCGGCGACTTCCTGCGCCTCGAACGGATCGGAGATCAGCGGCCGTGTCACCTCGATGAGGTGGTGGCCCTCCAGGTCGGACGTCAGCCCCATCCGGTGGTAGGCGGACAGCGCGTTGGGACTGGCGTAGGCCACCACACCGTCGACATCGAGGCGGATGAAGCCGTCGCCCGCCCGCGGGGTCGACCGCGACATGACCACGTCGCCCACGTCGGGGAACGTGCCCTCGGCAAGCATCTGGACAAGATCCGTAGCGCATTGCTGGTATGCGGTCTCCAATTGGCCGGAGGTGCGGTCGGCCGCGATCGCGGTCTGGTGCCGCGTCAGCACCGCCACCACATGGCCGCCATACCGTACCGGGGAAGCCTCGACGTGCGGCCCGGGCAGTTGCCACGAATGTTCTTGTACCGCATCGTTTTCCCGCACCGCGACACCGCATGCGAAGGTGTTGGCGACGAGCGGCAGCCGCTCGGCGGCGACGACGCTGCCCACCGAATCGGTCTGCAGAACCGTCGGCGCGGTGTTGGGCCGGCACTGCGCCACGCAGACCAGCACCCCGTCGTCGCGGCGCACCCACATCAGGTAGTCGGCGAACGACAGGTCGGCCAGCAGCTGCCACTCCCCGACCACCGCGTGCAGGTGGTCCACCGCATTGCCCGGCAGCATCGTGTGTTCGGCGAGCAGGTCACCGAGAGTGGACATCAATGGCTCCCGAGTCGTTCCCCGGCGGATGGTGTGACGGATACCAAGTTTTTGGGGCTAGCTGATCACGGCGATCAGGTCGCCCGCCTGAATGACATCGCCCACCGACACACTCACCTTGCTCACGGTGCCGTCGATTTCCGCCAGGACGGGGATTTCCATCTTCATCGACTCCAGCAGCACCACGATGTCGCCCTTGCCGATCTGGTCACCCTCGCTGACAACGACTTCGAGCACGCTGGCCACGATCTCGGCGCGAACATCTTCGGCCATCTTCACCCCACTCGTATCGGCCATTTGCGCATGCTGGCTGCTGGTGCATCAAGCTTTCATCAGGCTCAGGTATATCGAACCACAGGGCCGGCCTTGACCGCGGCATGCCGGCCCTGAACAAGCCGCAGCCGGGCCGAGGCCGTGGTCTCGGGCGTCCCATGAGAGACTTGCGACAGCCTAACGGGTGTCAGACGCCCGATATGACGACCGATTGTCGGAGGTTCGAGGGATATGGCCAAGCGTGGCCGCAAGAAGCGCGACCGTAAGTACAGCAAGGCCAACCACGGCAAGCGGCCGAACACCTGATCGGGCTAGGGCAACCGCCGCACGATGGTTGTCCGCTGAATTTCGAGCCTGAGGCGTTCGCGTAAGCCCGCGGGCGCCTTCTCCCCGCTGCACTTTATCGCGATCAACGCCTTGATCCGCTCCTCTAGGCCGTAATGCTGGAAGCACCCGGGGCATGCCTCGAGGTGTCGGCGCAGTTTCTCGCGAGTGTCGGGCTTGCACTCACCGTCGAGCAGAAGCCAGACCTGACGGATCACCTCGGCGCAGCCGACATCGCCGTGGGAATGGTCGTTGGGGCACAGGTCGGCGGGGCCGGCGAAATCGCTCATGACGACACCTCCTCGTGCGCCTGCTGACCGCGGGTGAAACCCCTCTCCTTGGCCACATCGGCCAAAAGGCCACGCAGCTGACGCCTGCCGCGGTGCAGCCGCGACATTACCGTGCCGATCGGCGTATCCATGATCTCAGCGATTTCCTTGTAAGGGAAACCTTCGACGTCGGCGTAGTAAACCGCCATCCGGAACTCTTCGGGCAACGCCTGCAGCGCCTGTTTGATCTCGTTGTCGGGCAGCCCCTCGAGCGCTTCCACCTCCGCCGAACGCAGGCCGGTCGACGAATGCTCGGCGTTGGACGCCAATTGCCAGTCGGTGATCTCGTCGGTTGGATACTCCGCCGGTTGACGCTGCCTCTTGCGATAGCTGTTGATATAGGTATTGGTCAAAATCCGGTAAAGCCACGCCTTGAGATTGGTGCCGGCCCGGAATGACCGGAATCCGGCGTAGGCCTTCACCATCGTCTCCTGCAGCAGGTCCTCCGCGTCGGCGGGATTGCGCGTCATGCGCAGCGCACCACCGTAGAGCTGGTCCAGCAGCGGAATGGCGTCGCGCTCGAAACGCGCCGTAAGTTCGGCGTCACTCTCTTCGCGAGTCTCTTCAGGAGTCGCGGCAGACGCGGCGGCCTTGGTAATCTCTGGCCCCGCCACCCCGTCTCCCCCATCTTCGGAGTCGGCCATTTCGGTTAACACGGTCCCTTCTGCTGCGGTGTCGCCGGCCAACACCGAAAGTGCCACTGGACTCACAAGCACGCGAGCCAACCGCTCGGCTCCCGTTGGACGGTCCAACAGGCTCATCGCCGCTGACACCAGACTGCTCCTCCCAATCTAAAGGCTGCCGACGACAGTGTCTGCCGGGCCTGCCTCACCTGCATCAGAACCACCTCCATCAACGGCGTTTGCCACCGTGCTATTTCCCGGCTATTTCCCGCGTGGTTTCGGGGCCGCGCCGACCCGGGATCAGAGAGTGCGGTCCCCCGGTCCGGCCGAGCGGCGCAGGGCGTTAATGTGACGCCATGTCCCACTCCACGTCCCTCCAGGGCAAGACCATGTTCATCTCTGGCGCGAGTCGCGGCATCGGCCTCGAGATCGCCAAACGCGCCGCTCAAGACGGCGCCAACATCGCGCTGGTCGCTAAGACCGCCGAACCGCACCCGAAGCTGCCGGGTACGGTGTTCACCGCCGCGAAGGAGCTCGAAGATGCGGGCGGACAGGCTTTGCCAATCGTTGGGGACGTCCGCGACCCGGATTCGGTCGACTCGGCGGTGGCCAAGGCCGTCGAGCAGTTCGGCGGCATCGACATCTGCGTCAACAACGCGTCGGCCATCAACCTGGGGTCCATCGCCGAAGTGCCGATGAAGCGGTTCGACCTGATGAACGGCATCCAGGTGCGCGGCACGTACGCGGTCTCACAAGCCTGTATTCCTCATATGCAGGGCCGGGAGAACCCGCACATCCTGACGCTGTCACCGCCGGTCCTGCTGGACAAGAAATGGCTCAAGCCGACCGCTTACATGATGGCCAAGTACGGCATGACGCTGTGCGCGCTGGGGATCGCCGAAGAGCTGCGTGAGGCGGGCATCGCATCGAATACGCTGTGGCCGCGCACGCTGGTGGCCACCGCCGCGGTGCAGAACCTGCTCGGCGGTGACGCAGCGATGGGCCGAGCCCGCAAGCCGGCGGTGTACGCCGACGCGGCCTACGTCATCCTCAACAAGCCGTCCCGCGAGTACACCGGCAACACGGCGCTGTGCGAAGACGTGCTGGTGGAATCCGGCGTCACCGACTTGTCGGTGTATGACTGCGTGCCCGGTTCGACGCTGGGCGTCGACTTCTGGGTGGATGCCGTCAACCCGCCCGGGTACACCGGCCCATAGGCACCGCTCCCGCCGCCTGACGCGACGGGAATGGCTTAGGGACGCTCTCCTGGTTCATCCAAGAAATTT
>DASSGQ010000358.1:0-3484 GCA_035693385.1 Mycobacterium sp. | reverse complement strand
TTGTGCTATCAACGGCGCTATCACAAATGAAACCCTCCTATTGGTCGGTCGCGCGACGGCTTGCGCCCATCGGGAGAGGAACGAACGGTCTGCTGAGGAGCGGGGCCTTGCCTCACTTTGGCGATATCCTCGAGGTCGGAGGTGACCAACGTGGCGGACGAGAAGAGCGCGGCACAAGCTCTTGAGGCGCCGGCGGAACCCTCGCTCGTTGCGGAGCCGGTCGCCGAGACGCCGGAGCCGCCGGTCGAGACCCTGAAGACGACCAGCAGTGCGTCTCGTCGGGTCCGGGCCCGGCTGGCCCGGCGGATGATGGCCCAGCGCGGCACCCTCAATCCCGTGCTCGAGCCACTGGTGGCCGTTCACCGGGAGATCTATCCCAAGGCGAACCTGTCGATGCTGCAGCGGGCCTTTGAGGTCGCCGACCAGCGCCACGCCACTCAGCTGCGCCATTCCGGTGATCCGTACATCACCCACCCGCTGGCGGTCGCCAACATCCTGGCCGAACTGGGCATGGACACCACCACCCTGGTGGCCGCGTTGCTGCACGACACCGTCGAAGACACCGGCTACACGCTCGAGGCGTTGAGCGAGGAATTCGGCGAAGAGGTGGGCCACCTCGTCGACGGCGTGACCAAGCTGGATCGGGTCGAGCTGGGCAACGCCGCGGAGGGCGAGACCATCCGCAAGATGATCACCGCCATGGCGCGCGACCCGCGGGTGCTGGTGATCAAGGTCGCCGATCGCCTGCACAACATGCGCACCATGCGCTTCCTGCCCCCGGAAAAGCAGGCGCGCAAGTCCCGCGAGACGCTGGAAGTCATTGCGCCGCTGGCACATCGGCTGGGCATGGCCAGCGTCAAGTGGGAGCTGGAAGACCTGTCGTTCGCGATCCTGCACCCCAAGAAGTACGAGGAGATCGTGCGGCTGGTCGCCGGTCGCGCGCCGTCCCGGGACACCTACCTGGCCAAGGTCCGCGCGGAGATCACCAACACCCTGAACGCGTCGAAGATCAAGGCGACCGTGGAGGGCCGCCCCAAGCACTACTGGTCGATCTACCAGAAGATGATCGTCAAGGGCCGCGACTTCGACGACATCCACGACCTGGTCGGCGTCCGCATCCTGTGCGACGAGATCCGGGACTGCTACGCCGCTGTCGGCGTGGTGCATTCGCTGTGGCAGCCGATGGCCGGGCGGTTCAAGGACTATATCGCCCAACCGCGCTACAGCGTGTACCAGTCGCTGCACACCACCGTCGTCGGCCCGGAGGGCAAACCGCTGGAGATCCAGATCCGCACCCGCGACATGCACCGCACCGCCGAATACGGCATCGCCGCGCACTGGCGCTATAAGGAAGCCAAGGGCCGCAACGGCGTTCCGCATCCACACGCCGCCGCCGAGATCGACGACATGGCCTGGATGCGCCAGCTGCTCGACTGGCAGCGGGAGGCCGCCGACCCCGGCGAGTTCCTGGAGTCGTTGCGTTACGACCTTGCGGTGCAAGAGCTTTTCGTGTTCACCCCCAAGGGCGACGTGATCACCCTGCCGTCCGGGTCGACACCGGTGGACTTCGCCTACGCCGTCCACACCGAGGTCGGCCACCGCTGCATCGGCGCGCGGGTCAACGGGCGCCTGGTGGCGCTGGAACGCAAGCTGGAAAACGGCGAAGTCGTCGAGGTCTTCACGTCCAAGGCGCCCAATGCCGGCCCGTCGCGGGACTGGCAGCAGTTCGTGGTGTCGCCGCGCGCCAAGACCAAGATCCGGCAGTGGTTCGCCAAAGAACGGCGGGAAGAAGCCCTCGAGGCCGGCAAGGACGCCATGGCGCGCGAGGTACGCCGCGGCGGACTTCCGTTGCAGCGCTTGGTCAATGGCGAATCCATGGCCTCCGTCGCCCGTGAGCTGCACTACACGGACGTGTCCGCGCTCTACACCGCGATCGGTGAGGGGCACGTGTCCGCCCGGCACGTCGTGCAGCGGTTGCTGGCCGAGCTCGGCGGCATCGACCAGGCCGAGGAGGAGCTGGCCGAGCGTTCCACGCCGACGACCATGCTGCGCCGCCCCCGCAGCAACGACGACGTCGGGGTCTCGGTCCCGGGCGCGCCCGGAGTGCTGACGAAGCTGGCCAAGTGCTGTACGCCCGTGCCCGGCGATCAGATCATGGGGTTCATCACCCGCGGCGGCGGGGTCAGTGTGCACCGCACCGACTGCACCAACGCGACGTCGCTGCAACAGCAGTCAGAGCGCATCATCGAGGTGCTGTGGGCACCGTCGGCGTCCTCGGTGTTTCTGGTGGCCATTCAGGTCGAGGCGCTCGACCGGCACAGGTTGCTCTCGGACATCACGCGGGTGCTGGCCGACGAGAAGGTCAACATCCTGTCGGCGTCGGTCACCACCTCCGGTGACCGGGTGGCGATCAGCCGCTTCACCTTCGAGATGGGCGACCCGAAGCATCTCGGGCATCTGCTCAACGTCGTGCGCAACGTCGAAGGCGTCTACGACGTGTACCGGGTGACATCCGCCGCTTAACGCCGGCTGGCCGACCGCTTGCGCAGCGCCGGCACGTGCACGACCGCGGTGTCGGACTGTTGCTGGTCCTCCAACGCGATGACGCCTTCCGCGTCGCTGCCGACCGGTTTGGCCGCCCCCTCGAGCACCTCAACGACGATGCGAACCGCCTTGGGCAGCGCGGTGTTCGTCAACACCTTGAAGACCGGGACCGCCGCGATGAACTGCGCCAGCGGCGGCTCGATCAGGCCCAGCCCGGTGGCCACCACCAGGCCGCCGAAATAGCCGATCGACCTTGGCACGTCGACTTCGACGGTGCCCACCTGGACTTCCAACACGTTTTCCGGTGCGCCGAACCGGATCTCACGGCGCTACTGGTGGCCATGACGCCCTCCTGATACTCATGCCGAAAAGTCTTCGGGTACTCCGTGCGGTCGCGCCTAGCCCACTCGCACGGAATTGAGCGTGTTGTTCACCGCCAACCGCCCCTATTCTTGGCGGATCGGGGTTTGACCGCGATAGGTGGTACTGGCATGACGGCGGCGGGATTGGCTTGCGGTGCGTGCGGTATCGAATTGCCGCCGAATTCGAAGTTTTGCAACGAGTGTGGGTCGCCGGTCGCCGTCCCCGGCACAACGGCGGAGTACAAGCAGGTGACGGTGCTGTTCGCCGACGTGGTGCGCTCGATGGATCTGGCAGCGGCGTTGGGCGCAGAGCGGCTGCGCGAAATCATGACAACACTGGTCGAGCGTTCGGCCGCTGTCGTCCAGCGCTACGGCGGTACTGTCGACAAATTCACCGGTGACGGCATCATGGCGGTTTTCGGGGCGCCAATCGCCTTGGAGGACCACGCAATCCGCGCGTGCTGGGCCGCGACGGACATCCAGAAGGAGACCGAGCGGCTCGCGGCCGAAGTCGAGCGGTCTGACGGAACCACGGTGAAGCTGCGGATTGGGCTGAACTCGGGCCAGGTCATCGTCGG
>DASSGQ010000357.1:0-2686 GCA_035693385.1 Mycobacterium sp. | reverse complement strand
CGCGACCACCCGGACATCGGGGTCCTCGTGCTATCTCAGTACATCGAGACCCGGTACGCCGCCCAGCTGCTGGCCTTCAACGCCGCCGGCGTCGGATATCTACTCAAGGACCGCGTCGCCGACGTGGCCGACTTCGTCGACGCGCTGACCCGGGTCGCCACTGGCGGTACCGCGCTTGATCCGGACGTGGTCAGCCAACTGCTGGGCGCCCATCAACGCGCGCGTGGCCTCGCCGAGCTGACGCCGCGGGAACGCGAGGTGCTGGCCCTGATGGCTGAAGGGCGTTCCAACACAGGGATCGCGGCCGCCCTCACCGTTACCGGTGGGGTCGTCGAGAAGCACGTGGCCGGCATCTTCAGCAAGTTGGGCCTGCCGCAAGCCGAAGGCGACAACCGGCGAGTGCTCGCGGTTCTGCGCTACCTCGGATCCCCACCCACGTGACCCGTCCGGCGCAGTGGATCTGCGCGGTGCCCGGCTCTGGACCCGGACAGAATATTGACGCATGTGAGAACCTACTGTAAACAAGGTGCACTGATCTGCCCGGGAGGTCACCATGCGACGGCCCCTACTGCTGGCGGCGGTTCTGCTCCTACTGGCATCAGGCGCTCCACCCGCCGCAGCCGCTCTCCCGGCCAGCTCGCATGCCCGCGTACGCATTCCGGTCAAGACCGCCAACGCGAGCCAGGCCGTCACCCCCGTGCAGATCTACGGCGCCTGGCACTGCGGCAATGACTATTGCACCTGGGGTGCGGTCCGCAGCATCGCCGAGTTCGACAGCCAGAACCACTGGCTAATCGACCGAGGTGACGGTCGACCGTCCGTCAACATGGTCATCCTCAGCTTCGTCAACCCGCTTTCGCTGCTGCACCAGACCACCGACGCTGCGACGCTCAACGGCGTACCGCGCGGCATGACCCCCGAGATCGTCAACTACTTCACCTCGCGCGGCGTCCGGGTGATGCTCTCCATCGGTGGTATCACCTACACCGACGACTGGGACGCCGCGCTCGCCGAGAACCCGACGCTGTTCGGGCAGCGGGCCGCCGCCGTGGCCAGCCAGCTCGGCGTCGGCATCGAGATCGACTATGAACAGAATACCGACCCGAACCTCACCGCCCTGCAGGCATTCATCGACGCCTACCGCGCCATCAACCCGTATGACGCCACCGGTACCCGACCCCAGGCCCGGCTCACCATCGATGTCGCGGCCGGCGACCGGTGGCTCATTGCGCTGAACCGCAAGGCGACCGCTGACTGGCTGCGTACCGACACCCCGGTACTCGACTACGCCAACGCCATGGTGCCCGCCCGGCCCGCCTCGGCGACCAGCGCACAGGCGAGCTGGCAGGAGCACGTCGACGGCAAGCCGCAGTACAGCCCGCCTGTCCCACCGCTGGCCCCAGCCAAATTCACCGGCGGGATCTACATCGCGTACGGCGGCAAAGCCCTACCCGAATGCATCGACTACAACACCTCGGTACAGCGGGCCACCGCCCCTTACGTGCAGACTGTTGTGCCCAACGGTGCCGGTACGACAGCCGGCATGCTCGGCTTCATGTTCTGGGCCGCCGAGCGACCCTCTACCCGGGGCATCGGAACCGTGCCTCCGCACACCTGCGAAGGCGGTGTCGGTGCGGGAGCCACCGCGCTGACCATCCCGGTGCCGATGCCGGCACTCCGCCAGAGCTGACATCGAATAGCGAACAACCGGCGAATCGGGGGCCGCGTCGCCATGCCCCGAAGGACGTGACGATCCTGGATCGTGGCGGCGTCGCATCGTAGCGGCGGGCGTCGTAAGGTCCGGCTATGGGTGGAGCTGTGGAACGCCAGCCGCGCAGTCATGAGGTCACTCGCGGGTATGAGCGTGCCCCGGCGCGTGCGATGCTTCGGGCGGTCGGTATGACCGACGAGGATTTCGTCAAGCCGCAGATCGGGGTGGCCTCGTCGTGGAACGAGATCACGCCGTGCAACCTGTCGCTGGACCGGCTCGCGAAGCGAGCCAAGGACGGGGTACGCGCGGCCGGCGGGTTTCCGCTGGAGTTCGCCACGATCTCGGTGTCGGACGGCATCTCGATGGGCCACGAGGGGATGCGGGCGTCGCTGGTGAGCCGTGAGGTGATCGCGGATTCGGTGGAGTGCGTTATGCACGCCGAACGATTCGACGGCGCTGTCCTGCTCGCCGGGTGCGACAAGTCCGAGCCGGGCATGCTGATGGCCGCCGCGCGCCTGGACCTGGCCGCGGTATTCCTGTACGCGGGATCAATCCTTCCCGGTCGGCTCGGGGACCGGGACCTGACCATCGTCGACGTGTTCGAGGGCGTCGGCGCCTGCGCACTCGGAAAGATCACGCGCGAGGAGTTGGACGCGATCGAACGCGCGGCCTGCCCGGGCGAGGGCGCCTGCGCGGGCATGTTCACCGCCAACACCATGGCCAGCGCGGCCGAGGCGCTGGGCATGTCGCTGCCCGGCAGCGCCGCACCGCCGGCCACCGACCGTCGGCGCGACGGATACGCACGCCGCAGCGGTGAAGCGGTCGTCGGTCTGTTGCGGCGCGGCATCACCGCCCGCGACATCCTCACGAAGGAGGCGTTCGAGAACGCGATCGCGGTGGTGATGGCATTCGGCGGCTCGACCAATGCCGTCCTGCACCTGCTGGCCATCGCACACGAGGCCGACGTGAAGCTGT
>DASSGQ010000356.1:0-5185 GCA_035693385.1 Mycobacterium sp. | reverse complement strand
ATACATGAACGTCAACGCGCCGAGGAAGAGCGCCATACGGATCAGCGAATCCGGCACCGGCAGCGTGAATCCCAACACCGTCGCCGTGCTCTTGTATGTGTGGGTCCATTCGTTGAGCAGCGATGGAGTGAGAACGATCAGCCCAAGCATCAGGTAGATCGTCGCGGTGACGACTGCCACCACCAGGATCTGTGCCAGTTGTGAGGTGGCCAGCAGGAAGACGAGGTTGAGGCGTTCGGCCCTTTTCAGCGGCACGTCATCAGAAGCATCCGGCATGTTCGCGAAGGGCGTGTCGGCGAGCCGCTCAGAGTTTTTGGGGTCATTCGGCAGCGCCGTCGTCGGCGACCGCAGCATCGGCCTAACCCGTTCTCGGGTGGCGGAGATGACGAACGCCGCGGCGATGGAGACCAGAAATGCCATTGCCAGCCCCAGCCGGTCTCCGCTGATCGTCGCGGCCATGATCCAGACGTAGCCGTTGAAGAACACCAAGGCGGTCAGCAGGACGACCGGCAATGCCCGGACCACCAGTGCTCCCACGGTCGCGAGGTGCGACAGCATCATCCGTAGCGCCCATCCGACGACCGCGCCGGCGCCGCACCCGGTCAGCACCAGCACCGCGGCCACGACGATGGCTTCCTGCACCAATTCCGCGAGTCCACCGACGGTGGTTCCGACGCATGCCACGACGACCACCGCCAGGGTCGCTATAGCGGCACGGGTGCCACCGCCTTGGATCCGCGACACCAGCCAGCCGACGACGGCCATCATTGGGAGGGTCACCCCGACGATCGCCAGCACGATCAATTCGGAGGTTGTCGGCTCCCCGGTGATCTCGACGTCGTGGCCGCCGGTGATCAAGTAGACCGACAGGACACAGGCCTGCAGTGTTCCGTACGCGGCGAGGATGGGGGCCGACCGCGGCCAGAGCCGTCGCCATCGGGCCCGCCTGGTCAGCACGGACGGCAAACCGCGCTCTAGAAACCAGCGTTCGGCCGCGCTGCTCCCCGTCTTGCGCAACCCGGCGGTGCGCGCTGCTGGGCCGTCCGGCCCGCGGCGCGGGGATGGGTCCATGCCGGCTCACCCTAGCGGCGGATCGCCCCGCTGCGCGGGGCGCATCGTCGCCCGGCCTAGGCTTAACGGATGCAACGGATTATCGGGACGGAGGTCGAATACGGCATCTCGTCGCCGTCCGACCCGACCGCCAACCCGATCCTCACCTCGACCCAGGCAGTCTTGGCCTACGCGGCGGCCGCCGGGATTCAGCGCGCGAAGCGAACCCGCTGGGACTATGAGGTGGAATCGCCGTTGCGGGACGCCCGCGGCTTCGACCTGAGCCGTTCGGCCGGACCGCCGCCCGTCGTCGACGCCGACGAGGTCGGCGCCGCCAACATGATCTTGACCAACGGGGCACGGCTCTACGTCGACCACGCGCACCCCGAATACTCCGCGCCCGAGTGCACCGACCCGCTGGACGCGGTGATCTGGGACAAGGCCGGCGAACGGGTGATGGAGGCCGCCGCCCGGCACGTCGCCAGTGTGCCCGGAGCCGCGAAGCTGCAGCTCTACAAGAACAACGTCGACGGCAAAGGCGCGTCCTACGGGTCGCACGAGAACTACCTGATGGCTCGCCAGACGCCGTTCTCGGCGATCATCGCCGGGCTCACCCCGTTTCTGGTGTCCCGCCAGGTGGTGACCGGCTCGGGCCGGGTCGGCATCGGGCCCTCCGGCGACGAGCCCGGCTTCCAGCTGTCCCAGCGTTCTGATTACATCGAGGTCGAGGTCGGGCTGGAGACCACGCTGAAGCGCGGCATCATCAACACCCGCGACGAACCGCACGCCGACGCCGACCGGTACCGCCGGCTGCACGTGATCATCGGCGATGCCAACCTGGCCGAGACGTCGACCTACCTCAAACTGGGCACCACGGCGCTGGTGCTCGATTTGATCGAGCAAGGCCCCGCGCACGGGATAGACCTGTCCGACCTGATGCTGGCGCGGCCGGTGCATGCGGTCCATGCCATCAGCCGCGACCCGTCGCTGCGGGTCGCCGTGGCCCTGGTGGACGGCCGCGAACTGACCGGCCTTGCGCTGCAACGGATCTATCTCGACCGGGCGGCCAAGCTGGTCGACAGCCGCGACCCTGATCCGCGCGCGGCGGACGTCGTCGAGACCTGGGCACACGTGCTCGACCAGCTCGAGCGCGACCCGATGGACTGCGCTGAGCTGCTGGACTGGCCCGCCAAGCTGCGACTGCTCGAGGGGTTCCGGCAGCGGGAGAACCTGAGCTGGTCGGCGCCCCGGTTGCACCTGGTCGACCTGCAGTATTCCGACGTCCGGCTGGACAAGGGCCTCTACAACCGGCTGGTCGCCCGCGGCTCGATGAAGCGTCTGGTCACCGAACACCAGGTGCTCGACGCGGTCGACAACCCGCCGACGGATACCCGCGCGTACTTCCGCGGCGAATGTCTGCGCAGATTCGGGGCCGATATCGCCGCGGCCAGCTGGGACTCGGTGATTTTCGATCTCGGTGGCGATTCACTGGTACGAATCCCGACGCTGGAGCCGCTGCGGGGCAGTAAAGCGCACGTGGGAGCGCTGCTGGACTCGGTGGACAGCGCCGTCGAGCTGGTAGAACAACTAACTAGCTAAGCCCGTTAGGTCGGGAAACGTCGGGGTTGACCGGTAGGGTAGAGACATACCGGCGGGCGCGACGGCGCAGCCCCCGAGAAAGCCGGCAAAAGTCGGCAATGAGCCGGTGACCGAGCAGGAGGCGGCGATGGCGCAGGAGCAGACGAAGCGTGGTGGTGGAGGCGGCGACGACGACGACTTCAGCGACGCCACGGCCGCGGGCCAGGAGCGTCGCGAGAAGTTGTCCGAGGAGACCGACGATCTGCTCGACGAGATTGACGACGTCCTTGAGGAGAACGCCGAGGACTTCGTCCGTGCGTATGTCCAAAAGGGCGGACAGTGACCTGGCCGTTCTCTGATCGCCTGTTCACTAACTCCGCATTTCCCGGGAATCCTGCTGTAGACCTGTCCTCGTTCGCTGACTTCCTGCGCCGGCAGGCGCCGGAATTGCTGCCGCCAAGTCTCAGCGGCGGTGCGCAACCCGGTGGTGTCGGAGCGCAGCTGCCGCATGGCACCACCATCGTCGCGTTGAAGTACCCCGGTGGTGTCGTCATCGCCGGTGACCGGCGCTCGACGCAGGGCAACATGATCGCCGGGCGCGATGTGCGCAAGGTGTACGTCACCGACGATTACACCGCGACGGGCATTGCGGGCACCGCCGCGATCGCCGTGGAGTTCGCCCGTCTGTATGCCGTGGAACTCGAGCACTACGAGAAGCTCGAAGGTGTCCCGCTCACGTTTGCCGGCAAGGTCAATCGGCTCGCGATCATGGTGCGCGGAAACCTCGCGGCGGCAATGCAGGGGCTGGTGGCTGTGCCGCTGCTGGTGGCGTATGACATCCACGCGTCGGACCCCCAAAGCGCCGGCCGCATCGTCTCGTTCGACGCCGCCGGCGGCTGGAACCTCGAGGAAGAGGGCTACCAGTCGGTGGGGTCAGGCTCGATCTTCGCCAAGTCGTCGATGAAGAAGTTGTATTCGCAAGTCACTGACGTCGATTCCGCGCTGCGGGTAGTCGTGGAGGCGCTCTACGACGCCGCCGACGACGATTCCGCGACCGGCGGGCCGGACCTGGTCCGCGGCATCTATCCCACGGCGGTCACCATCGACGCCGAAGGTGCGGCTGACGTGCCGGAGGGTCGCATCGCCGAACTGGCTCGAGAGGTCATCCAAAGCCGTTCGCGGGCGGACACTTTCGGCCCCGACGCCGAGTCCCGGGGTGAGAAGTGAGCTTTCCGTATTTCATCTCGCCCGAGCAGGCGATGCGCGAGCGCAGCGAGCTCGCACGCAAAGGCATCGCGCGGGGCCGCAGCGTGGTCGCGCTGGCCTACTCCGGTGGTGTGGTGTTCGTCGCGGAGAACCCGTCGCGGTCGCTGCAGAAGATCAGCGAGCTCTACGATCGCGTGGGCTTTGCCGCGGCGGGCAAGTACAACGAGTTCGACAACTTGCGCCGCGCGGGCATCCAGTTCGCCGACACCCGCGGCTACGCCTACGATCGCCGCGACGTCACCGGCCGGCAACTGGCTAACGTCTACGCGCAGGCGCTGGGCAGCATCTTCACCGAGCAGGCCAAACCGTACGAGGTCGAGTTGTGCGTCGCCGAAGTCGCGCACTACGGCGAGACCAGACCGCCCCAGCTGTACCGGATCACCTATGACGGGTCGATTGCCGACGAGCCGCACTTCGTGGTCATGGGCGGGATCACCGAGCCGATCACCACCGCGCTCAAGGAGTCGTACGCCGAGAACGCCGACCTGCGTGACGCGTTGGGGATCGCGGTGGCGGCGCTGCGGGCGGGTAGCCCGGACGCCTCGAACGGCGACGGGAACCCCCTCGGTGTGGCCAGCCTCGAGGTGGCCATTCTGGACGCCAGCCGGCCGCGGCGGGCCTTTCGGCGGATCAATCGCACCACCTTGGAAACCTTGCTGCGGAAGCGGGATGCGACGAAATCCGAGGACTCAGCCTCAGACGGCGAAGCGTCGGATTCGAACGGCGAATCCTCGGACTAGACCCGCCCCGCCAGAGAACCCGCAACCCACCGCTCGGCGGTGGAGGCCGAGCGCGGACGACCCGCTGCCCCTAATACCATCCCAGGGCGCGGCTTGCTCACCTTAGCGGTCAGACAACCAGTACCCTCGATTACGTGCAGCGGCGAATTATGGGCATCGAGACCGAGTTCGGTGTCACCTGCACGTTCCACGGCCATCGCCGCCTCTCTCCGGACGAGGTGGCCCGCTACTTGTTCCGGCGGGTGGTGTCGTGGGGCCGCAGCTCCAATGTCTTCTTGCGCAACGGCGCGCGCCTCTACCTCGACGTGGGCAGCCACCCGGAATACGCCACCGCCGAATGCGACAGCCTGGTGCAGCTGGTCACCCACGACCGCGCCGGTGAATGGGTGCTGGAGGATCTGCTCGTCGACGCCGAGCAGCGGCTCGCCGATGAGGGCATCGGCGGCGACATCTACTTGTTCAAGAACAACACCGACTCGGCGGGCAACTCGTATGGCTGCCACGAGAACTATCTGATCGTGCGCGCCGGCGAGTTCTCCCGGATCTCCGAT